>CBAAAH010000067.1:0-10558 GCA_964658865.1 uncultured Granulicella sp. | reverse complement strand
AGCATTACGTGTTTCAGGTTCGGCAATGTGAGCCGAAGCGAACATGCCGGGGCGCAGCTTTGTCGCTGGATTCGACACCACAACACGGACGGGGATCGTGCGTGTTGTGGTGTCGAGCATGTCGCCGATCGTGGCGACGCGGCCGTGAAACACCTGGTCTGGAAACCCAGCCGTGACGACATCCGCCGCCGCCCCCTGTCGAATCAGGGAAAGATCCTGCTGGTTGACCGCAGCAGTAACCCAGATTGTGGACAGGTTCGAAATGTCGAAGGCCACAAAGCCGGTGTCCACCACCTGGCCGACACTGATGTTTCGCGCGATCACGACACCGTCGATGGGCGACCGAATGGGAATGAGTTCGCGGTCGTAGAGATTTCCGGGGTTCAGTGATTCCGGCGAGACCTGTATCAACTCGGAAAGATGCTCCCGCTCCATGTGAACATTCGCCTCGGCATCGACCAGCATCTTTTGCGCCTGGAGAACTTCCTGGTCGGACCGTTGCGACTCCTCCAGAGAAGCCGCCTGGATGGAGTACAGATGGTGATAACGGGACTGTGCCTGTTTGGCAAAGCTCACCGCTCCTCGCTGACGATCCGCCTCAGCGTAAGCCTGGACGAGAGCCCCCACTATTTCATGCACCATGTGACTGTGCAGGCTGCCGAGAACCTGCCCTCGCCGGACGGCAGCGCCGGGCAGGACGTTCACTGCCGTAATACGACCGTCCGCGATGGTGCCCAAGTGCGAGGTATGCTGCTCATCCAACGCAACCTGTCCGGCAACGGAAAGCATACGCGGCGTGCGCTGCACCAGCACAAATGCGGTCTGGATTCCAGCACGCTGCTGATCCTGCGTGGGAATTTTGACGATGTCGTTTGCCTGCGCGCTACCCTTTGCAGACTTATCCGGCTGGTCCTGCGTGCTGGATGCGGAAGGGGAAGTCTTGTCAGACGAGCCGGAGATGCCGGCATCTGATTGTTTTTTAGAACAGCCTGTCAAAAGGCAGGTCAACATCAAAAGGGGTAGGGAAGACTTCAGGCGGTTCATGGTTGTACCCCATAGGCAAGCTGCAGCCGCAGCCCGGCCTGTTGAAACTCGGCAAGTGTGCGCAAAGCCGTGACCTCTACATCAAATGCGGTTCGTTCCGCGTCGAGGTAACGCAGCAGGTCGACGCCGCCGGTGCGGTAGGCATCATCCATGATGGCGAGGTTCTGTTTGGCCCGTGCACGCATATCTGGCAGGATGTCGTGCACGATGGCCTGCTGATGCGTATAGGCCTCCTGCGCTGCCGCAATGTCCGCGCCAACGGAGAGTTCGAGTTGCTGCAGCCGGTCTTTCGCCAATCTCACCGAAACTTCTGCACGCGCCACTTCCCCTTGGTTGCGGTTGCGAAAGGGAAGGGGAATCTGCAGGCCGGTATAGGCCGTGTTGTAGCCAGAGTTGCGCTTGTATCCGCCGAGTAAGTCGAGGTCGGGAACACCAACAGCGCGCTGGAGTCGAACGTCCGCTTCGGCTGCGGTAACGGACTCTTGGGCAGCCGCAACATCGGCACGTGCCGCCAGTACAACGGCGAGGCTTTCCGCTTTGAATGGTGCTACTGAGTCCAGCGAATCAGAGAAGGAGATGTTAGGGTCGGGCGTGCGCCCTATCTGGCGAAACAGCTCAATGCGGCTCAGCACCGCTTCTCGCTTCGTAGCCTCCAGCGCCAGAAGCAGCCGGTCGCGCTCGATCTGCACCCGGATAAGGTCGATGCCGCGCATGGCACCCGCGTCTACCCGCTCCTTGTTGTAGCGTACGATCTCGTCCACTGCATGAAGATCTTCTTCCAGCAGTTTCTCAATCCCAATACTTGTCACCGCAGTCCAGTAAGCAGCGGCAACACGCCCTGCGATCTGTTGGTTGAACAGCAACCGGTTTGCCTCAGCCTGCCGCACGTTCGCCCTCGCAAGATCGAGTCGCCGCGATCGCTTCCCGCCCAGTTCAAACAGTTGACCGATGTAGGCGTAGTCCTCAGTAGCGTTTGGAAAATCGAAATTATCTGCCCATGGTCGAAGGTCTTCCGATTGAAGGTAGAGGCGGGGATTCGGCCGCAGGCCGGCCTGGACCACCGATCCGCGAACCGCATCCACCTGATCTTGTCCGATCCGCGCTTGCGGACTCGTCTGTGACTGCTGAATCGCATCGTGAAGACTGAGCGAACTTCGGCCATCGTTCGTCTGGGCAAGTGCGACGGACCCCATCATACCGATCAGGACACCGACTAGAAGACGCGCCCTTGGAACCTTCTGGGCGACCGGCAACGCGAAACTAGGTGTTTGAGCTTGGATTTGCCTCTCCCAGGTTGCTGAAACGAGAGCTTCAGCAACCTGGATGTTGCAAGATCAAGGCCAAACCCGAATTCAGGCAATCCGGGCTGTTTTTTAGTTCTCCACCGACGTTTGGCGCCTAGTTCGTTTGAATGTTCGTACTCCCGTACGATTATTCAAACGGTAAGACGCATACAGGGGCCGTACTTTCCCGAAAACCGCGCATTCAAGGTTGGCCGCGCGATTGCTACTCAGCATGTCAGTCTAGAGGGGGTCTTACGAACGACCAGAACAATATCCGTTTTCCTAGAGGGATTTCTCAACGAACGGCCATCGCATTGGTTAATATCGGTGCGCTGGTCCTGTTCGTCACAGTGGAACTAGGCTTTTCCTACTTCAATTTCCCAACGCCACATGCCATGCTGCTTGTTGCGGCGGCTGCCATTCTGTTTCGCTGCGGCGAGCTCGCACTGTGGCAAAACCCGCACACTTCTGCTTCAAGTCGTGCCCGGACTGGTGCTGTCGTCTCCATCGCTGCAGGACTTATCGTTCCTTTCGCACTCGCAGCCGCAACAAGGCAGTTTCATACCCATTACTTCGGCCTCCTCATACTCCCGGTCCTGGAAGCAGCTTTATACTTTTCGCTCTCTACGACGCTTTTCGTCGCAGCGTTGGCGTCATGCTCCGCAGCTCTCTGGGTCGCTTATGCTGCCCACTTCAAGCCGCCGTTTCAACTCGGCGAGTTGCTTGAGACTGCAACCCTCATCCTCCTTCTTTTCACGGTGGGAACGCTCGTATGGACCCTGCTCGACCTTCTTGGAAAACAGGATGCAGAACTCCGGGACCGCCTCGACGATCTTGAAGCAACACGGGAACGGCTGGTGCAGGAGGAAAAGCTGGCAGCCATCGGGCGTCTGGCAAGCGCAGTCGCTCATGAAATTCGCAATCCGGTCGCCATCATCTCCAGCGCGATGGAAGCTGCAAGGTCGGCGAGCCTTTCGGCCGAGGAACGTGAGGATATGTCGAGCATTGCGCTCACCGAGGCGAAAAGACTGGAGCGGCTGACAACCGACTTTCTTAGCTACGCACAACCAGGCGATCTTCTGCGCAGCGAAGTCGATGTGTTTACTCTCGTCGGCTACATTGCGTCGATTGCGAAGGCTCAGGCACTCGGGAAACGCGTATCCATTTGTCTCAACATCGAGGATGGCTGCGCTCTGGATGGTAACGAAGACCAACTCCAGCAAGCGTTGCTGAACCTGATGCGAAATGCAATCGATGCTTCACCTGACGGGGGAGTGGTGTCGGTGCGCTGTGACCCCGATGAAGATTTTGTCCGCATCGAAGTGGAAAACCAGGGGATGCCAATTTCCACGCACATCCTTCCAAAGATCTTCGAGCCGTTCTTTACGGCCAAGAGTGGGGGTACGGGACTGGGCCTCCCCATAGCGAAAAAGATTGCCGAGGCTCATGATGGAACGCTGACGTTGGAGAAAAACGTCGAAGGTCACATCCTGTTTGCTTTGCTCCTCCCAGCAGCCCAGCGGACGCTCGCACCAGTAGGAAACTAAGGGACCCTCATGGCACGCATTCTTGTGATTGAAGACGAGCCGAACATGCGCAAGCTGATCTCCGTTCATCTGCGAGCGGAGGAGCATGCCCTTGTGGTGGTGGGCACGATCCGGGAAGGTCTGGCCGCGCTGGAAACTCAGGACTTTGATGTCATTCTGACGGATCAAAAGCTACCCGATGGCGAGGGCCTCCAGATACTGGAGGCTCTCTCCATCGGCGAGTCTGCGACGGCTCTCGTTGTGTTGACAGCATTTGGAACGGTTGAGCTTGCCGTGGAGACCATGCGGAAAGGTGCCTTCGACTTTCTGACCAAGCCTTTTGCGGCCGACAATCTCAAAGCGGTGATCGCTCGGGCAGCGCAGTACACCCTTCTGCGGAGGGAAAACGTTCTGCTCCGCAACGCGGTCGACACCCTTGAAGGTGACAGCGAAATTTACGGCAAGAGTGCATCCATCTCACGAGTCAAAGGATTAATCCGTCGCGTGGGTCCCACGGATGCGACCGTACTGATTACAGGAGAGACCGGGACGGGGAAAGAGCTCGTCGCGCGGGCAGTGCACAAGATGAGCAACAGGGCAGGGAAGCCGCTCATGAGCGTGAACTGTGCCGCCTTTCCCGAAACACTTCTGGAAAGTGAACTGTTCGGCCATGAAAAGGGCTCATTCACGGGTGCGGACCGGGTTCGTCATGGTTTGTTCGAGACAGCCCATCAGGGCACGCTGTTTCTCGATGAGGCCGGCGAAATGTCACCGGCGGCGCAAGCGAAGCTCCTTCGCGTTCTGGCCGAGGGAAAGATCACCCGTGTTGGATCGACGATCTCGCGTGATGTGGATGTGCGGGTACTCGTGGCCACCCATCGAAACCTGCTGAGCGAAGTAGAAAGGGGAAGGTTCCGTCAGGACCTCTACTATCGACTCGCTATCGTCCCCATTGAAGTACCTCCGCTTCGGGAACGTATGGAGGATGTTCCTGCGCTGGCCAGTTATCTACTTCAACTCATAGCGGGCGACCTGAAGATGACTCCGCGCAGATTGCACCCCAAGGCATTACAGCAGATGCAAAGTTACACCTTTCCGGGCAATATCCGCGAGCTCAGAAATCTCCTGGAGCGCGCGTGCATCCTGACCAGTGGCCCGGAGATTCTCTCGATCGATCTGCCACTCAAGCCGAAAACCTCCAGCAGTCCGGTGTTCGCCGACGAGTTCAATCTGCGCGATGCACTGGCCGAATGGGAACGGGATGCGATTGTTCAAACGCTTGCGAAAACACAGGGAGGCAAGGCGGAAGCCGCACGCAGGCTGGGACTGTCGAAAAGTGATATCACCTACAAACTCGCAAAATACGGCATCTCGAACGCTGGCGGCGAGGTCCAGTCGTGAGCGGCAAGCGGACTGCGGAACTGATCGCAGTTCTGAAAGATAACAGGCAGGCGGAGATGAAAGGCTACTACACCTATCAGACGCTTTCCGAAGCCGAGACAGACCCGCGTCGAAGAAATGCTCTTCGCGGCCTGGCCGCCGCAGAGCGCCACCATGCCGATCTCTGGTCGAGACGACTTCAAGAATTTGACGCTTCGACGCTGGTATACCGCGGCAAGGGCAAGCAGGGAACAAGTGCCTAACATCCCAGGAACTCAACACTGTCTAGACCTTCGCGACGGCGCAGAAAACAATGGAGCCGCTCTGGCATGGTGGATACGATGCCGGGATTCAACGTATTTGCGGGCGCAGACCTGACCGGCTCTATGGGGCTGCTGCATCATCCTGAGCATCCTCCAAAGATAATCTTGAACTCGTTTTACTATGTCGTGGGCGACCAGGTGCTGCGGTTCTTCCTGACTGGGGACAAATACTTTGACCTTCAACACAAAGACGGGTGGCAAGTACGCCGACAGCCTTATTCTTCAGTCAAAAGCCTCTGATGCAAGCGATCCTGATCTGACCCGCTTCGCACAACATGGAGGAAAGCTCCTGATTGTTCATGGGACGAGTGACACGACCATTCCTACCGAGTCCTCTGTCTTGTACTACAAGATGGTGCAGGGAATGATGAGTCCAACGCAGATGGATCGATTCCTACGCTTCTACCTAATCCTCGGATACGGTCATGAGCATGGTGCGTTCAATGCGGGCTTTGATGCTCTAGGTGTTCTCGACCGTTGGTCCTCAACAGGAATCGCCCCGTCAAACCAAATCGGGCCAAGCTGATGCTTTCGGCGATCCTCACAGCGGGCTCATTCGAGGGACATTGCGCTAGAGGTCGCCATCTCGAACGGTGTTATGACTTGCAGTCTATAAAGCCGACGGCGGAATTTTCCTGTGAGGATCCCTTATGACTTCGCCCGGCTTTCAGCGTTCACGATGCATTTGTTTAAGGCAGAAGCACGGGCCCCAAGCATGACAATTGAAGTCGCATGCCGACTCCAATCGAATGACTCGAGCCGAATGGCCTCAGCTCTATATTCATCGCTTTCCTTGGTCCACTGTACGATCAACTCACCGACTATGTGTTTGTCGTTCATGCCCTGATTGGCGACAATTAGAACTTCCGGTCAACGACAACTAAAATTCCCGACCTACGACAAGATGATTGACTCTGTTTCTGGCTCTTCTGGAGGCGGGTTCAGAATCGTCATCAGCGCACGCGCGCCGTCCGTCCACGCGCACGATGAATTGCTGCACCGCAAAACCCTAATGCACCTGCGCCGCGTCACGCATGTACACGGTCGCCCCGTTCACCTGGCGGATCGGAATGTCGTTGAGCTGCGTCAGTGCCCGCGGCGATGCATCGGTGCGCACCGTGTAATCCATGTTGCCCACCTTCGCATCGTCAGAATCGAAGCGACACCGATTACAAGGATGAGCACCGCCATTACGACGAAGGTGTAGGGCGGCGCAGGGCGAGCTGAACGATCCACATCGGTTGGCAGTACTCCTGAAAAGGTGTGCTGCAAGGACGAAACCGGCACGCACAACGCTGCGGGAAACCTTGTGTGCGCCGAAGAAATGCGAGCGCACGGGCGCTCACTGTACGGTTCAGGTATGTGGTTGCAGAAGAGCAGCGTTGCCCATAGTATGCGTACGGTAAGCCGTTTGGCGCGCCGTCTCGATGAATCGGCGCATAGAATGGCTGTATGGCGCGCGGCTGGGAGAGCAAAAACGTGGAAGAACAGCAGAACGTTGCACAGGAAGCACCCGTCGAGACAAAAGGCAATCGGCTGGCAGAGCAGGACAGGCAGCGGCGCGTGCAGGGGCTAAGCATGCAGCGTGAGCGCATCCTGTCGGAGCGAACCTCAAGCCCGCACCGGCGTGGCGCGCTGGAAAACGCCCTTGCTGATATTGAACGCGAGCTGGAGCAACTGGGCTGGACGATCCATATTTAGCGCTGCCGTTTTTCGGCCAACGATCAGCCCGGCGAGCCATCCCGATGTGCAGCTGAAGGCCGTCGGTACAACGGTGCTAAACGGGGTTTGAGCAAATGCCGAGTCGCCGACTCACGGCGACAGAGCGCGTCGGCGTCATCGCTATACGTTTTCCTTGGCCCACGCCGAACCTGGATCTCGGTGTGGATGCGGCCCTCGCGTCGCCATCCATGACGGCTAGACCGGGTGCCCCATGTCTCGCTTCTGAGGCATGGGTTCCTATAGCGCCGGAACGCTCCTGTAAACTTTACAGACGTTCAGGAGCACGTCTCACGCATGGCTGTAGCCGACCCGCAGACCCTTCTCGCGCCGAAAAAGGCGTTGTTGTTCCAAGAGATACTTTTCGCCCTGCAGCGCTTCTGGGCAGAGCGCGGTTGCGTGCTGCAGCAGCCCTACGATGTGGAAGTGGGTGCCGGCACCATGAGCCCCGACACCTTTCTTCGCGTGCTCGGACCGCGTGCCGTGCGCATCGCCTACGCGCAGCCCTCGCGCCGCCCGGCGGACGGTCGTTACGGCGAAAATCCGAACCGCCTTTACAAGCACACCCAGTTCCAGGTCATCCTCAAACCACCACCGGCCAACATTCAGGACCTGTACCTGCAAAGCCTTGAAGCCATCGGCATCGTGCTCGCCGACCACGACATCAAGTTCGAAGAGGACAACTGGGAGTGGCCGGTCGGCGGCGCCTGGGGCGTGGGTTGGCAGGTCATGATGGACGGCCAGGAGATTACGCAGTTCACCTACTTTCAGCAGTGTGGCGGCATGGATCTGGATCCAATCTCCGGCGAAATCACCTATGGACTCGAACGCTTGGCGCAGTTCCTGCAGGACCTCGACTCCATCTACGACATTGAGTGGGCACGCAACCCCGATACCGGCGTGGCCACCACCTATGGCGACATACGCCTGGCGGAAGAAGAGCAGTTTTCCGCCTACAGCTTCGACCATGCCAACGTCGAAAGCCTGTGGAAGCACTTGGAACTCTACGAAGCCGAATGCCTTGCGCTTCTCGCTGCCGCGCAGTCTATGGCAGATGACGCGGATGCAACCACGGTCAAGCGATTTCCCGTGCTTGGCACGTACGAACTCGCGCTCAAGTGCTCGCACCTGTTCAACCTGCTGGATGCGCGGGGCGCCATCAGCGTGACGGAACGCGTCGGTGTGATGGCGCGGATCCGCACGCTCATCGTGGGCGTGGCAAAAGCCTACGCAACACAGGTTTCGCGCCTTGCCGCGGCAGAAACACAGAGCGGTTCGGCCGCGGAACTTGAGGGTGCACATGGCTGATTTCCTGTTTGAGCTTGGCTTGGAAGAAGTACCGGCACGCATGCTGGCGAGCGGCGAAGCCGAACTGGCAAAGCGCGTGCGCGATCTGCTCACACGGGAGCGCCTACTGGCGGAAGATGCGACCATCGAAAGCTTTTCCACGCCTCGACGGCTCGCCGTTCTGGTGCATGGCGTCCATCTGCAGCAGGCGGACGCGGAAGAAGACCTGCTCGGGCCGCCGGTCAAGGCGGCCTATAAAGATGGGGTGCCGACGGCAGCCGCGCATGCGTTCGCGAAAAAAGCGGGTGTGGATGTTACCGCTTTGCGCACCGTCACGAACGCCAAGGGTGAGTATCTTGCAGCAACGGTCAAGCACGCCGGTCGAGCTGCTGCAGATATTCTGCAAACCGAAATGCCGAAGGAAATCGCCGGCATCTACTGGGCCAAGTCCATGTACTGGCGCACCGGCAAGCCGGAGCGTTTCGTGCGCCCGGTGCAATGGATGCTGGCGCTGCTCGACGACATGGTCGTGCCGGTGGAATGGGCCGGTGTCACGGCAGGCCGCGTGAGCTACGGCCACCGCGTGCTGCACGGCGCAGCACCCGTGACCATCAATCGGCCCGATACCTATCGCGAAACCTTGCGTGCCGCGTACGTTCTGGTCGATGTGGAAGAACGGCGGCAACGCATCCGCAAGGCACTGGACCACGTGACGCGGACGGTAGAAGGCGCGCGCTGGCGCGAGGATCACCCACTCGTCGACAAGGTCACGCACCTCACGGAATGGCCGTCGGTGATCCTCGGCAGCTTTGAAGCGCACTTTCTCGCCTTGCCGGAAGAGGTTCTGGTTACCGTCATGCGCGACCACCAGAACTACTTCGCGCCGCAGGGGCCGGATGGCAAATTGATGCCGTATTTTCTCGCGGTGCTTAACACTGCAGTGGGCGAACACGCCGCGCACATCATCCGCCACGGCAACGAGCGCGTGCTGCGTGCTCGCTTCAACGATGCGAAATTCTTTTACGAGTTCGACCAGCGTACGCCGCTCGATGCGCGTGTGGCGCTGCTGGAGAAGGTAACCTTCCAAAAAGACCTGGGCAGCTACGCCGCGAAGTCGGAGCGCGTACGTTTGCTCGCCGCAAAGCTGGGAAAAAACACCATCGACAAGCACGTAGCCGTCAATCTCGCGGCGCTCGACGAAGCCGCACGGCTGGCGAAGACGGACCTGACCTGCGAACTGGTCAAGGAGTTTACCGAGCTGCAGGGCATCATCGGCGGGCTTTACGCGCGGGCCCAGGGCAAAGGCGCAATGGTTACCGCCGCCATCTATGACCAGTACCTGCCCACGTCGATGGAAGATGAAATTCCCCGCACGATGGAAGGCCTGCTGCTTTCCATCGCGGACAAAGCCGATACCATTCAGGGCATGTTCGGCCTTGGCCTGCAGCCTACGGGGTCGAAAGACCCGTTCGCCCTGCGGCGCGCGGCGAACGGTATCGTTAAAATGCTGGCGGAAAGCGCTTTGCCGCTTACGCTGGAAGAAGTTTCATGGAATACCTTCGATGGCAACGGCCCAGTGTGGAAGTTTCTCTCCGAGCGACTGGAGTGGTATTTGCGCGAGGTCCGTGGCGCCAGCTACGACGTGGTCAAAGCCGTCATGGCTACTGATCCTGATGACGTACGCGATGCCATGGCACGCGTGGATGCGGTCTCCAAAGCGCGCAATACGGAGGACTTCGCGGCCATCAGTGCAGCGTTCAAGCGCATGAAAAATATTGTGGAGCAGGCGCGCGCGAAAGGTGAACGCATCGATACGGACGCGCGCCAAACCTCTGCGACACAACAGGAAGAAACGAATCTTGCGTCGGAGGCGAATCGTGTGTCTACTGAAGCCGAAACGCAGCGCGGCCAGCGAAACTATGACGGAGCGCTTACGGCCATTGCCACGCTGCGTCCCGCAGTCGATGCCTTTTTCGAAAAGGTTATGGTCATGGCG
>CBAAAH010000066.1:0-10577 GCA_964658865.1 uncultured Granulicella sp. | reverse complement strand
CCCTTCTCTTTGTCTTTTGAATCAGAATAAATCGTTCGTCGAGTGCAGGCGTGGGTACCACTTCACCTGCAAACTTCCAGTGTCGTTTGACTGCGGCCCATTCCGCAGGAAGGGCACATTCCAGGTTTCGTGCTGGTACCAGGCGCTCAGCTCCACGCGCGGCCGGATGCGCTTGACCAGTTCGACTTTGTAATCGTTCTGCGTCGTGCCACCGGCGATAAAGTCCTTGCCGTTCTTCTTCCGCAGGTACGTTGCGGCGATCCACTCATTGCCGCTCAGGTGATAGGTAAGCGTGGCATTGCCGCCCTTGGCTTCGCGGCCGATCCAGTCGCCGATCAGGAACCCGCCGTTCGTGTAGCCTTGGCGCTGCACGATTTCAAAGTAATTGCCCTGGCCAAAGGTTGAGCGCGAAGTCACGTAATCCGTGTAGCTCGCCTCCACGCGAAGATCGAGCTTGGGCGCATAAGGCAGGCGGGGCAGGTAGATGCCCGGCCGCCATCCCGCGCGGCGTGGCGCCGAAAGCGGGAAGACGTCGTCGTGCGTCGTGGAATCCGTGTAGAGCGTCACGTACTTCTTGATGAGCGGTGGCCGCCAGGAAAAGGTGAACGATGAAAAGCGCGCGCCCGGATTGTTGACGCCGAACTTCTCCGCTGCCGTGGTGTCGTTGATGTCGAAAAAACCTTTAAAAAAGGTGCCGACTGTGACCGGCTGCACGCCAGCGCCGCCAAATAGAATGGACCGCTGCAGACTGACTTCGATGCTTTGGAACAGCGTCGCCGCGAATGTCTCGGAGTGAGCCCATGGCGCGTTCGGGTAGGTGTGCCCTTTGAGCGAGCCGATAAAGAAGTCGTACCGAACATTCCCGAGAACCTTGCTGACATAGGGAATGTACAGCGGCTCCACGCGGTTGATGCGAAAGCTGTAGATGCCCTCGGAGTTGTTGGACCACTGCATCGCGCCACCAAGCCCCGGCCCGATCCAGGCGTCGCTTTTGCCCAGAGAGATCTCGTGACCGTACACGTGCGCCGACAGGTTGGCCTCCAGCACGCGGAAGTTGTTCTGCGACGGCAGAACGCCCTCGGGAATGGTGTCCTGCGGCCGGTTGTAGCCACTGTAGTCGATCTCATCGAGCACCGACAACGCGTTCGCCTGAGCGAAGGTGTAGCCGCCGTACCGCGGGGAATGCTGGTATTCTCCGCGCACATACACGGAGATCGGACCGGCTTCGGCCATGACGGCGATACCATCGTAAGTGTTGAAGCCGTTGGAGTACGGTCGCCCGTAGTCGTTTACAAACGTCTGGCCGACGTGCCAGCTATCGCGCAGTGTGGGGCCTGCAACCTGGCGCACCCCAGCATAGCTTTGCTCGATGCCGTAGACCAGACCGCGCTTCTGGGTGCCGCCGGCATCGGGTTCGTCGTCCAGTGCATCTTCCAGAGCGTCCAGCAGTTGCACGGCTTCCTTGTTGCCGTCGAAGCGCACGTCGCTCTCCGTCTGTTCCAGCATGTGCAGGGTGCTGCGGCGCGTCCATGGCCGCAGGCTTACGAACGCCGTGTCCAGGTAGCCCAGTGAGTACAGCCGAAGCAGCGCCGGATACATCCAGCTATCCACCGGAATGTACGACGATCCCTGGCGATCGGTTGTGACGATGGGCGTGCCGTCGTACGCATTGCGGGCCACGAACGGTTTTTGCCGCGTGGGTGCGGCGGCGACCACGGGTTGCGGCGCGGGCGTGGCCAGCCGCTGGTCGACCGGAACATCATCAGCCGTGGTAAGTTTTTTCGTCTTCGGGTCGAAGGCGGGGCGTGCGGTGACCGGCGCGTCTGGCAGGGAACTCGGCACCTGCTGCGGCGTGGGTACGGTCGCGGGTGGAACGGCTGCCTGCGGATCGGCGGCGGGTAGCACAGGCACGGTTTGCTGCGGTGCCGGCTGTGCCGATTCTGCATTCGCCTGCGCGTGCACGGCCGTGGAGCACAGAAGTGCGCCCAGGCTGGCAACGCACGCGGTTCTGCTCAGGGTAGGGATGATGCTGCGGGTACAGCTTGAAAGAAGAATTCGTTTGGGAGATGCCACAGGTAGAGTCTATCGCGTTGGCGACTGCCCGCCGGTCAGCCTTCGCGCAAAAGATTGCGACGACGCAGGTGGGTTTCAAACGATGCGACCGGGTCCGCGGCGCCCGGCAGCGTTACTGCCTGCAGCAGCACGCAACCCCAGCGATTGCGCGTGCGCAGTAGTGACTCCTGCATCACGCGGCAGCAGGCGACCGCATCGTTGGCGTCGATTTGTATCACTTCCACGTTTGGAATGGACTCGATCAGGCGTGCGCGGGCGGCTTCTCCGCCCTGAAGAATCAGCAACAGGGGTAGCACCGATGCGCCTGCAAACTGCATCGTCTCTGCAAGGCCGTTGGGCGTGCCACGCAACAGAGCGACCGTCACTGGAGCGTCGTCTCCCGGGCGTGCCGACCGTACCAGCGCCAGCGCATGTCCGCTGGCGACGGCCGCGGCAACCGTCCCCACGGCGACGCACGTGGCTTGGCTGTCGGGCGAGAAGGTCGTCTCCTGCGCCATGATCAGAACCTCTTTCGCCAGCAAGTCCTCGGTGTCGATGACCAGCAGGTCTGTGGGCCGAAGCTGCAGGAGCGTTGCCGCCAGCAATGCAATGGGCGCATAAATGCGCGAACCTGCCGCATGCGCCGGGGTATGCGACGCCGATGCATGCGCCTCCTGCTCCAGCGATCGAAGGCGAAGCATCGTCTCATAGATGGCCAGCATCTGCACGTCGCTGATCAGGGGCTTGCCCACGTCGTATCGAGCGCCTCCGGCGCTGTTCCTACCTGTGCGAAGGGTCGCCGGATTCGGTGTCGATCCCCAGATCCGCAAAGGCTTTCTGCGCTACTTTTGCCTTGACGGAGCCTTCGCGCACCAGCTTCGACAGCGTGGCGGCAACGATGGATTTGCTGTCGACCTCAAAGTGGCTGCGCAGGTGTTCGCGATTGTCGGAGCGGCCGAAACCGTCGGTGCCAAGCGTTACCAGGCGGCTACCCAGCCAAGGTGCGAGGGCATCCGGCAGCACTTTCATGTAGTCGCTTGCGGCGATCACCGGCCCCTTCGCATCGCCCAGGGCGGTCAGCAGGTAGGGCTGCTTTTCCTTCTCGGTGGGGTGCAGGCGGTTCCAGCGTTCGGTTTCGAGCGCATTGCGGCGCACCTCCACGTAGCTGGTTACGGACCACACATCGGCGTCGACGTTGTATTGCTCGCTCAGCATCTGCTGCGCCTTCAGCACCTCATTCAAAATCGGGCCGGAGCCGAAAAGCTGCACGGTTGCCGGGCCCTTTGCCGCCTGCTTGAAGCGGTATAGGCCGCGCAGGATGCCGTTCTGCACGTCGTCTCCCGCAGGCATCTCCGGCTGCGTGTAATCCTCGTTGTACATGGTGATGTAGTAGAAGACCTGCTCGTCGTTCGCATACATGCGGCGTAAACCGTCCTGCACGATGACGGACAGTTCGAACGCAAACGCCGGGTCATAGCTCAGGCAAGTCGGCACGGTGCTGGCAAGCACATGCGAGTGGCCGTCCTGGTGTTGCAGGCCTTCGCCCAGCATCGTGGTGCGACCGGCCGTGCCGCCCATCAGAAAGCCTTTGCCGCGCGAATCCGCAAACGCCCATACCATGTCGCCGATGCGCTGGAAGCCGAACATCGAGTAATACATATAGAAGGGAACCGAGGGCACACCGTAGTTGGCATAGGCCGTGCCGGCAGCGGTAAAGCTCGCCATGGAACCGGCTTCGGTAATGCCTTCCTCCAGGATCTGGCCGTCTTTTTCCTCACGATAGCTCAGCAGCATATCGCTGTCGTGCGGCGTGTACTTCTGGCCCTCGCTGGCGTAGATGCCCACCTGCTTGATGGCCGATTCCAGGCCGAAGGTGCGGCCCTCATCCGGCACGATCGGTACCAGCAGCTTGCCGATCTTCGGGTCCTTCAACAGGGTGCGCAGGATGGCGACAAAGACCATCGTCGTCGACACGGCGCGTCCCTTCGATCCGCCGAGCCACTCCTTGAAGAAGTCGAGCGCGGGTGCTTCAAAGGAAAACGGCTTGACCACGCGCGAGGGGAGAAAGCCGCCGAGTTCCGCGCGGCGTGCGAGCAGGTATTGCAGCTCCGGAGCATTCGCCTCGGGCTTCCACGGCTTGCCGTTCTTCGCTTCTTCTTCCGGCACAGGAATGTCGAAGCGCTTCACAAACGCGGTGACGCCCTCGTCGGTCAACTTCTTCTCATTGTGCGCGGCGTTGCGGCCCTCGGTCGAGCCAAAGCCGTAGCCCTTCACCGTTTTCGCCAGGATGACCGTGGGTCCGCCTTTATGCTCAACGGCGCGCTTATAGGCGTTGTAAATCTTGAGTGGGTCGTGGCCGCCGCGGTGCAGCCGTGCGAGCTGCTCGTCGCTCATATCCTTTACCAAGTCCAGCAATTGCGGATACTTGCCGAAGAAATGCTCGCGCAAATACGCGCCGCCCTTCGCCTTGTACGCCTGAAAGTCGCCGTCGACCGCCTCTTCCATGCGCTTGAGCAGCAGGCCGGTGTGGTCGCGCTCGAACAGCGCATCCCAGTCCGAACCCCAGATGACCTTCAGCACGTTCCACCCCGCGCCGCGGAATACGCCTTCCAGCTCATCGATGATGCGCTTGTTGCCGCGCACCGGGCCGTCCAGGCGCTGCAGGTTGCAGTTCACGACAAAGATAAGATTGTCGAGATGTTCGCGCGTGGCCAGCCCGATGGCACCGAGCGTGTCGACCTCGTCGGTTTCGCCGTCACCCACGAACGCCCAAACTTTACGATCGGTCTTCTCGATCAGCTTGCGATTTTCGAGGTAGCGCATGAAGCGCGCCTGATAAATCGCGTTCAGCGGCCCAATGCCCATGCTCACGGTGGGGAACTTCCAGAAATCGGGCATCAGCCACGGGTGTGGATAGCTCGACAGGCCAGGCTTGTCTCGCAGTTCGTGGCGATAATTCGCGAGATGGTCGTCGTTCAGGCGGCCTTCCAGGTAGGCACGTGCATACACACCGGGCGAGGCATGGCCCTGGAAGTAGATGAAGTCCCCGGGCTGGTCGCCGTAACTCGCGCGGAAGAAGTGGTTGAACCCAACCTCCAGCAGCGTTGCCAGCGACGAGTACGTGGAAATGTGGCCGCCGATGCCGGCATCTTTCTTATTCTGGCCGTGCACCATCGCCATTGCATTCCAGCGGATCAGCGATTCAATACGTTTTTCCAATTCACGGTCGCCGGGGTACGCGACTTCATCATGCCTGGGAATGGTGTTGCGGTAGCGCGTGGCGAGTTCATTTTCCGCCTGCACGCCGGCCTCGCGCGCGCGCTGGCGCAGGGCCTGCATCAGTTCCGCGCCCTGTTCCGGACCTTCCGCGACGATCATTTCGTCAAAGGCTTCGATCCACTCGGCAATCTCGTGCTGCAGGTCGGGGTGCGTTGCGGGAACTGCGGTGGGGGTCGTCGCCATGAGAATACTCCGAAAGGTGATGTCGCTGGACGCAACAGCCGCGCTCAGCAGGAAACGTTCTTGATTATAGGTGTGGCCGCGTCGGCCTGGCTGCGGAGGTGCAACGACCGGCTAGGATTGCTCCGGCCTACCGGAAAACGAGCGGGACATGTCCTTGAGATACTGCTTCACATTGCGGTCCATGCCCGTCAGCATCATCACGCCACGCCAGAATGCAGGATGGATCGCCGCGTTTTCCGTAATGGTGAGCCGGGTGGTATTGCCGTTCGGCTGGGTTGCGTCGCCGGGCTGTACCAGCAGGGTCCACATGCCCGTAAACTGCTGCTTCGCGTCGGTGACAGACACCATGCGCAGGCGATGGCCATCGATGCGCAGCACACATAGCTTCAGGCTCAGGCCGAGGTTCTCGGTGTAGCAGGGCTGGCCGTCCACCGGCGCCTCCATCAAGACGGACTTCACCGACTTCCGCCACTTCGGCTCGTCCGCCACATCGTTGATCCGAATCCATACCGCCTCGGGCGCTGCGGCAATAATGGCCGACTGCGTGACCATGTGTTCCTCCGGCTGCGTGCGGCCGGCAACGTACACCACACCAACGATGCAGCCAAGGGCGATAAGAATGGCGATGAACGTACGCATGAGGACTCCTGGACAAAGCAATTAGAGCGACGCACTCAGCCTAAGCGGTAACGCAGGCACCTGCGTTAAGTTGAATAATCCGCATTGATGTGAACGTACTCGACGGTCAGGTCGCAGGTGACGAATCGGCTCTTGCCCGGTCCGCTTCCCAGTTCCACGGCGATGTCGTAATGGCGCTGCTGCATGCGTGCGTGCACGGCGGCCTCGTCCATGGCGGCAGACCGGGTGCCGCGCTCGAAGACCGGCAACCCTGCAATATGGACTGAAACTTCGGCCACGCGGAACGGCACACCGGCGCGTCCGGCCGCGGCGACGATGCGTCCCCAGTTGGGGTCGGCACTGGACCACGCGGTCTTGCACAGGGGCGAATGCGCGATGGTGCGCGCCACCTGCTTTGCCGCCTCGTCTGTCGGCGCGCCCGTTACCTGCAATGTCACCACGTGCGTTACGCCCTCGCCGTCGTCGATGATGCTGTAGGCAAGCTCGCTGCAAAGCGTCTGCAGTGCACTGCGAATGCTGGTGTGCTCGGCCTCGGTGGCGGTTGTCCAGTCCGCGCCGCTGGCTCCGCTCGCCAGCAGCAGAACGGTGTCGTTGGTGCTGGTATCGCCGTCGACGGAGATGCTGTTGAACGTATCGTCTGCTACCGGTGCAAGCAGCGTCTGCAAAGTGTCTGCGTCGATGCGCAAATCGGTAAACAGGTACACCAGCATCGTCGCGTGTGGCGGTCCGGCAACATCTGGACCGATCATGCCCGCGCCCTTGCAGCAGCCGAAGAATCGCACCGTCCTACCGCCGACTTCGGCCGTTGCCTGTGCCACTTTCATGCGCGTGTCGGTCGTCATAATGGCCGTGCTGAAAGCCTCCGCACTGCCGTTGCTGTCGCCCAGCTTCTCCATCGCGGCAGGCAGGGCGGGAACTAGCTTGTCGATCGGCAGAGGCACGCCGATAATGCCGGTCGAGGATGGAACCACCTCTGCCGCGGTACAACCGACCAGTTCCGCAACGCGCGCGCAGGTCAGCCGCGCGCTGTCCATGCCTGCATCGCCGGTGGCGCAGTTGGCGTTGCCGGCGTTCACGATCACCGCGCGTACACGTCCGCCGGTTTGTGCCAGGTGTTCGCGGCCAACGGTAACCGGAGCGGCGACCACCTGGTTCCGCGTGTAGAGCGCGGCGGCGGTGGTGCCCTTATCGGCGACGGCAAGCGCCACGTCCGGTCGTCCACTGGCTTTAATGCCGGCCTTGGTTGCAGACCACCGAAAGCCTAGCGGAAGGGGAGAGCGAAGAGATGCCACGTGCGTTTACCAGTCTTTCTCGGGAACCGTGATGGCCGCCCCGGTGCGGCTACTCTCGCGGGCAAGTTCCAGCAGGCGGGCCAGGCGCACCGCATCCCGCGGCGTAACCGGCGGTGCGCTGCCGTGATGCAGGGCGTCGGCGACCCCTGCATAGAATCGGCGATAGTCTCCCCGCATCGTCGGTACGGTCCGCGTCTGCAGGGTCGCTGGCTGTGCAGGATCGGGAGCGGTGGTCAGCGTGCCCCAGGCGGACTCCTGCTCCGTCAGCCAGTCTTCGGTGCTGCCTTGCGGCGGTACGGTCGCGCCGTCGACAAGCGCTGGTTCCTGCGGGTCCAGACCCATTTTGACGAAAGCGCCGTGCGTGCCTTCCAGCCGAAAGCGCGGCTCATACACGGCAGCCGTCATCGTCGATCCGACCTCCACGCGCACGTTGTATCCATTCTGACGGAACTGCAGAACGATGTCGAAGGCATCCTCGATCAGACTATCGTCACGGTCTGTACGGACACTTGCCTGCAGGGTATCCGGGCGGCCGAAGAGTACCAGCGCCTGATCCACCAGGTGCGACCCAAGGTCCAGGAGCAGGCCATTCTGCAGGCCTGCTTCTTCCTTCCATGTGCCTTGCCGAGGAATTGGCCGGAAACGATCGAAACGCGAACGCAGTGTAACGGCCCGGCCGACCGCACTCTCGCGCAGCAGCATCTGCAGCGTCAGGAAGTCCCCATCGAAGCGGCGGTTGTGAAACGGCACCAGCATCCGGCCAGTCTGAAGGCCAAGCGACTCCAGCTCCAGTGCCTCGGCCCAGGTAGGGGCAAACGGCTTGTCGATGACCACGTGCTTGCCGGCCAGCAGCGCCGCCCGCGCCATGGGCACGTGGGTCTCGTTCGGCGTTGCGACGACCACAAGCTCGACATCGCTGGCCAGAAGTTCGTCCACCGATCGATAAATCGTCGTGTTCGGATAATGTCTGCCGGCTTCGTCACCATTGCGCTGCACGATTGCCGCGAGTTGAAGCCCGCCGACGGCCGCAACAAACGGTGCGTGAAAGACTCTGCCGGCAAGACCGTAGCCGATAACGCCTGTCCGAATCGGCCTGCTGTTTTCCGCGAGTGAGGCGCGCTTCAACATTGCATTCATAGCAAGGGACAGACTACATGGGTCCGGTTCGAAGAGGGTAGCGATCGCGGGCAAAGTTTTCTGCATCGTTTCTGCAACCCATCTGCATCAGATACGCAAACGGATTTGAAAGGTCACTGCCTCTTCCGTGCGCGACCGTGTGCGCGGAATTTTGAGCAGGCGGCCGAGGGAAAGAGCAGGCGTGGGGAATACGATCGAAGAGAAGCAGCCGCAAGCGGGACGTCTGGTCGGCAGCGCAATCTGGACGCTGTCGCGTCGTTTCGGCGCACTTCGACTTGCAGCGTTCGCAACACCGATGCTGGCGGGGGTAGCGTTGTTCGCACAGGGCGCAACTTCGACCTCTGGTGCAAGCACGTCCGCCGGCGGCGGGCAGCAGGCGACCGGCCCGGCAACCGTACAGGCAGCGCAGCAGACGCTCAATGGCTTAACCAGTGGTAGCAACGGGCAGAGCAGCACCAGCGGCGCGGCAAACGCGAACGACTACAAGGGCTCGGTTGTGGAAGGCACGGCCACCGCAGGGGTTTTGGACCTTTCACTCGACGATGCGATTGCACGTGGCCTGCGCAACAATCTTGGACTTATTCTGCAGGGCAGTGCCGTCAAAAATGCAAGCGGCGCACGCCTACAGCAACTGCAGACGCTGCTGCCTACCGTGACCGGTAATGCCACCTATACGGTGCAGCAGGTCAATCTCGCTGCCTATGGCCTGAATTTTCCTGGAATTAACCCGATCGTCGGGCCGTTCCAGGTCTTCGACTTTCGCGCGTACCTGACGTGGTCGCTCTTTAATCTGAACGCGCTCAACAAATATCTTGCCGCCAAGCATAATTTCGAAGGCGCAAAGTTAACGGCGGAAGACGCGCGCAACATGGTTGTCCTGACCATTGGCAATGCGTACCTGATGGTGCTCGCAGACCGCGCCCGCATTACGGCGGAAGAGGCCGAGGTGGCAAACGCGAAGGTATCGCTCGACCAGGCGACGGCTGCGCACGATGCCGGTACCAGCCCGCGCCTCGACGTGTTGCGCGCCCAGGTGGATTACCAGAACGCGCAACAGCAACTGGTCCAGGCACGCAACGGCTTTGAGAAAGATAAGTTATCCCTGGCACGCGCGATTGGCCTGCCCACCGAGCAGCAGTTTCGCCTGACCGACACCACGCCCTATGCCCCGGCCGATAGCGTCACTCTGGAGCAGGCGTTCGAGCAGGCGCTGGCGAATCGCAAGGATTTGCAGGGTCTGCAGCAAAGCGTGATCTCGGCTGAAAAGCAGCGTAAGGCCGCGGTCGCGGAGCAGTATCCTACGGTCGATTTCAACGGCGACTTCGGTACCTTGGGAAACAGGTTGAACAGCAATCATGGGACTTACACGGCAACCGGTGAAGCATCCGTCCCCATCCTGCAGATCGCAAAGACTCGCGGTGATATTCGCGTGGCGGATGCGGCTCTGGAGCAGCAGCGCGCGCGCTACAGTGACCAAGTGCAGCAGATCAATCAGGATGTGCGTGATGCCATTCTCGACATCCAAGCGGCGCAGCAACTGGTGCTGACGGCAAAATCCAATGTAGACCTCTCCAACGAGGCGCTTTCCGAGGCCCAGCAGCGCTTCCGCGCGGGCGTCGCCGATAACCTGGCCGTGAGCCAGGCGCAGGCGCAAACGGAGCAGGCCAACGATCAGTACATCAGCGCGTTGTATCAACATAATGTCGCCAAGCTCACGCTGGCGCGCGCGACCGGCACGGCCGGAACCAATTACAAAAACGCTCTAGCGGGAGGACATTGATCGTGCCAGATACCGATCAGCAGCAGGGCAGCGGTAACGCCCAAAACGGTCAGGACCAAGGCGGCAACGGCCAGGCCGAAGACGGCAGCCAAAACACCAACCAGAGCACAGCCGGCAAAGGCGAAGCCGCGGCTGCACCGCCGAAGGCACCGGAGCCAACGCCAGCCGCAAAGGCACGCCGCACCTTTCTCATTGTGCTTGCCGTGCTGGTGCTT
>CBAAAH010000065.1:0-10619 GCA_964658865.1 uncultured Granulicella sp. | reverse complement strand
GGTGCTCCAGCACCGGGCCGAGCGACAGCACAGGGAAAAAGGTGAGCGCACCCACGATGACGATGACACCGGTGAGCAGCACCGTGAAGAGCGGCGTGGTCACCGGGAAGGTGCCTGCGGTTGCAGGCGCAATTTTCTTGCCGGCCAGGTTTCCCGCGATTGCCAGCATGGGAAGAATCATCATGAAGCGACCGAAAAACATGGCGATCGCGAGCGAATAGTTATACCAGTGCGTGTTGGCGTTAAGACCCGCAAACGCAGAGCCGTTGTTCCCCGTGGCAGAGGTGTACGCGTACAGGATTTCGCTCAAGCCGTGCGGCCCATGGTTGGCCAGACTGCCCAGGCCAAGATTCGGCATGAGCACGGTGACGGCGGCGAAACCGAGGATGAGCAGGGGAAAGATGAGCAGGTAGAGCATGGCCATTTGCACGTCGAAGGCCTCAATCTTTTTGCCCAGGTATTCCGGCGTGCGGCCTACCATGAGGCCGGCGATAAACACCGCCATGACGACGAAAACGAGCATGCCGTATAACCCTGCGCCGACGCCGCCGAAGACGACCTCACCCAGCAGGATGTTGACCATCGGCACCATGCCGCCCAGCGGTGTAAAGCTGTCGTGCATGCCGTTCACCGCACCGCAGCTTGCGTCTGTCGTTACGACGGCAAAAAGTGCCGAGTTGGCAATGCCGAAGCGGACTTCCTTGCCTTCCATGTTGCCGCCGGCCTGCGTCTGCGACACGGTTGCGTCGACATTGTGAAACGCGGGATTGCCGTGTGACTCCGCCCAGTAGGTGGTGAAAGTGCCGGCGAACCAAAGCACGACCATGGCCGCCAAGACAGCCCAACCGTGCCTGGGCGACTTCACCATCTGTCCAAGCGTGATGCAAAGGCCGGCGGGAATCAGGAAAATGGACAGCATCTGCAGGAAATTCGTCAGTGGGGTAGGGTTTTCGAACGGATGCGCACTGTTTGCGTTAAAGAAGCCACCACCGTTGGTACCCAGCATCTTGATTGCTTCCTGCGATGCGACAGGACCCTGCGCGATGGTTTGTGTCGTAACCACGGCAGACTTGCCGTCCGAGGTGGTGACCGTCTGAGGTTCCACCAGCTTGACTGTGTCATAAGGCCTTAGATTTTGCACCACACCCTGGGAGACCAGAACCAGCGCGAACACGCATGAGAGTGGCAGCAGAACCCACAAGATGCCGCGCGTCAGATCAACCCAGAAGTTTCCAAGCGTCTTCATCTCGCGGCGCGCAATGCCGCGCACGAACGCAATTGCAAGAGCCAGGCCGACGGCCGCCGACCAGAAATTATGCGTGGCCAGACCCAGCATCTGGGTTAGGTAACTCATGGTCGTTTCCGGCACGTAGGACTGCCAGTTGGTGTTGGTGGTGAAAGAGATGGCGGTGTTGAGTGCGAGTGCGGATTCCACGCCGGGGAGGTGCTGCGGATTGAGCGGCAGCAAGTGCTGCAGACGTTCCACGGCGTACGTCAGCAGCAGCGTCGCCGCGCTGAAAACCAGCATGGCAAGCGCATACTGCGTCCAGCGCATTTCCTCCTCCGGATGCACGTTGGTGACGCGATACAGCAGGCGTTCGCAGGGGCAGAGTAGCCGATCGAGAAAGGTCTTGCGGCGTTCAAAGACTGCCGCCATATATAAGCCCATTGGCTTGGCAAGCAATAGGACTGCCGCAAGAAATAAGGCGATTTGCAACCAACCGTTCAGAGTCATGACTTAGAACTTCTCCGGCCGTAACAGGGCGTAAACAAGATAGATCATCAGGAGCGCGGACAGCGCCAGCAGAATGGCATTGAGGATCATGAGCGGGGTCCTTTCAGGCGGTCACAGCCCTGGATGTACAAAAAGCTGAGGCCAAAGAGCAAATAGATCAGAACAAAGGCGATAAGATCCATCGGAATCTCCATGACTAGAAATGGTACGTAAAGTCGCCGGCGACAATGAACTGCGTGTGCTTGGTCCCCAGATCATACGCGGCCAGATCGTAAGAGTGCTCGATGCGCAGCTCCGGACGAAAAAGGACGGTAGAGCCGATCCAGTGACCATAACTGAGCAAGTGCTCTGAATACTTTGTGGTGTATCCCGTGCGCTGGCCCTTGATATCGTCGACAAACTCATTGCGAAACGACACGTAATCGTGGGTGCCGATCTGGCGCTCCAGGTAATTGACCACTGCAACTTCGGGCGCAAAGCAGGTTTTTTCACCAGCGGAGCAAAAAGCACCGTTCGCACCGACTTCCGGTTTGATCGAATTGGCAACGTTGCCGCCGATATTGGGCACCTGCCGCTCGTACATGTACCAAGTTTCCGTGTCGGTATGCCAACGCGCGTTGAATTTGTGGTACCAGGTTTCGTAAAATCCCTGCACATTGTTGTAGGCATACTTTCCGCTGTTCAACGAGTTGATGCAGGTGTACGCGGCATCGCCACCGCTATGCCAGGTGTAATCGACACACCCGTTAAAGGTGGGCTTTGCGTCGGAAGTCCACGGTGCAACGTCATTGCCGGCACTTAGGCCCGCTTGCACAAGCCAGTGATCCGACAGCTTCACGCTTGCCACAATCCCGGTCTGCGTATACGGATCGATGCTATACAACAGCGAATGCGAGTAAGTGTAATTGTTCGGGGCGAGCTGTGCTTCGATATCGGGTAAGGAGATATAACGCCCGACACGTACATTCATGCCTTTTGCCACGTGCGGGAAATACACATCGATATAAGCCATCACCGGGTCATAGCCATTCTGGTGATTGCGCGCGAGCAACTGCTGCGAGAAGATGCCCTTAGCCGTGGTGTAACGATAATCCTGTCCATAGAGCTGGGCCAGACGAAAGCCCCAGTCGATGTGATCTGCCTGCACGGTGTTGGGCAAACGCTCCACGTAGAGCACCTCTTGGTCCGCAGTCACGCGGTTCGGGCTGTAGTAGTAGGACGCGGGAGAGTTTGCGCCATCGCCCTTGTTACTGGTGCTTACATTGAAGCCGCCATTCAGCCATCCGTATACCTTGATGCGGCTCCGGTTTTTATTCAACGCCTGCATCAAAATGTATGTTTGCGTATCCGGCGCGCCGATGGTCGGGGTTCCACCGACGGAGTAGTCGGAACCGGGAAAGGGCGGCGAATCAAGAGGCCCATTATAGCCGCGCCGAATGGGTGTCGGACTGGCGGGCGCCTTCGGATCAGGATGCCAGTCGCCCATGTAGGCCGCGGCAAGACGATGAAAGAAGCTCACATCGGCGGGTAGGTTTAGGCCGGATTGTGTCTCTGCCGAGTTGATTGGACTGGTTGTTGCCTGCTGCTGAGCCTGGATGTGCCGCGCAAGGGGAACAGACACAGCGAGCAGCATGAACGCGATGGATCGACGGAACATAACGACATTTGCCTCGATTCCTATTACAGAATAGGAACCGGTAGAAAGTCCGTAGAGAAGGCGTTAAGAAACCGTAAGTTTGCCGCCGTCGCCGGCTGGATGAAAGCGGTATCCCACCCACGGCTCGCTCACGATGTACCGCGGTGCGGCCGCGTCCTCCACCTTCTTGCGTAGCTGTGCCACCAGGACGCGCAGGTATTCCGGCTGATCCTCGCCGGCCGGTCCCCAAACTCCCCGTAGCAGCACCTTGTGGGTAAGTGCACGTTCCGGATGCCGGGAAAACAACACAAGTAGGTCGAATTCTTTCGGCGTTAAGTGCACAGGATTACCGGCAACCGTCACGGTGTGCGCATCGGTATCGATCACGAAGTCGCCCACTGAGATCTGGGGTGCTGCCGGTGTACGTGTCTCCGTCTTGCGGAGGTGTGCCCGCACACGGGCCAGCAACTCTGGCATGCTGAACGGCTTCGTCAGGTAATCGTCCGCACCATCGTCCAGCGCCGTAACCTTCATCGCATCCGCGTCGCGCACGCTCAGCACAATAATGGGCGTATCCGCGATCCTGCGGATAGCGCGGGTGAGCTCCAATCCGTTCATCTCCGGCATGGCAAGATCGGTGATGACAAGGTCCGGCCGTGACGATCCGAACGTCTGGAATCCTTCCAATCCGTTTGCCGCTGTGTCTACGCAATAACCGCCGGCCTGCAGTGAAGTGCGAAGCATTCGGGTAATCTGCCGCTCATCATCCACCACAAGAATCCGTTTCACGCCTGCTCCTGTGTCACGATGTGCAGGTCCACATGCGGCGCTTCCGCCATGAACTTTTGCAGTGAGTAGTAGTACAGGTAGGACCGCAATCCGTGAGTTGCCGAACGCCCCACAATGGCCTGCGTGATGCGATGCTCCCGAATGTAAGCGGCCGTTACGCGTGGCACATCCGCTCCCGAAAGCGATACGATTTGAGCTCCCAAATGGGTTGCGAAGGCGATGTTACTCTCCAAAGTTCGCCGCCTATCTGTGTCCTGGTCGAGACCGGAAGCGACGTGCAACACGTATAACTCCGCTCCCAGCGCCTCTGCCAGGCGCGCACCGCGCGCAATCAAATCGCGCGCCTGCGTATTCGCACTGATGCAGACGCCCACTCTTTCAGCCACTGCCCAATGCGGTCCCAGGTTCTTTCGCTTGACGTACTCATCCAGCGTGCGATCCACAGCCCGCGTCACACGCTGCAGCGCAAGTTCCCGAAGAGCAATCAGATTGCCCCGCCGGAAGAAGTTCGTCAGCGATCGCTCGACCCGCTCTGCCGGATAAATGTCTCCTCGTCGCATGCGAGTCACCAGAGCTTCGGGTGTCACATCGCTGATGACGATTTCATCGGCACGATCCAGCACCCAGTCTGGAACCTGCTCCCGCACGGTGACACCGGTCAGCGACTGCACCCGCGGTGCCAGGCTTTCCACATGCTGAATGTTGATGGTGCTCAGCACATCGATGCGCTGCTCCAGCAGCAGCAGCACATCCTCGAAGCGCTTCGAAGAGCGGCTCCCTTCAACGTTCGTGTGGGCAAGCTCGTCCACAAGGACCACCTGCGGTGCGCGCGCAAGGATGGCGTCTACGTCCATCTCGGAAAACAGGGTGCCCTTGTATTCCACCTCACGCCGCGGCACCTGCTCCAGCTTTTCCGCAAGTTCTGCCGTGCCCTTGCGGCTATGCGTCTCCACGACGCCGATGACGACGTCTTCGCCGCGCCCTCGCCGTCGAATGCCCTCGCTCAACATGCTGAACGTCTTGCCGACGCCTGGCGCGTACCCGAGAAAGACCTTGAAGCGGCCGCGTTCCTTTTCCGTGCCACTGGCCTGCAGCCAGTCTTCGGGTGATTTGCGAGGAGGTGCGTTTCGATCCATCACGCTTAGAATGACTCCCATGAACTCGCGTCAAGTGGTATTCGCCGTGCGCTGGCTCTTCACGTTAGCAGCCCTGGCTTGCATCGTCCTAATTTATCGCCGCTGGGTTCACGTCAATCCAACCACCGTCGCACTGACGCTTGTGCTCTTCATTCTGCTTCTTGCAGCCAGACTCGGTCTGCGCTACGCCATTGTCGTCTCCGTCATCGCCACAGCCTGCTACAACTTTTACTTCCTGCCGCCTTTGGGCACCTTTGTGATCTCCGATCCCCAGAACTGGCTCGCTCTGTTCGCCTTCCTCGCCACCGGTGTAATCGGCAGCCGCCTGTCGCAAAAAGCGCGGGACGAAGCGGACCATGCGTTGAGGAAACAGCGTGAGCTGGAGCTTCTTTTTGCTCTCAGTCGCGACCTACTGCAGACGGAGAATGTGGCGGAACTGGTCAATGCCCTACCGACGCTCATCAACGTCGCGGCGCACGCTGAAAGCTCGGTGCTGTATCTTCTAGATGGCGATCGAATGTACCAGGCCGGCACGCAACGCACGACTTCAGTAGAAATTCCTCACCTGCGGCAGCTTGCCCTCACACTCTCCACAGCAGAAACGCTGCCTGGCCTTAATGCCCACATTCCACTGCGAGCAGGCGTGCGCCCACGTGGCCTTTTGCAGCTCACAGATGTCCACCTGTCCAACGACACGCTGCAGGCGATCGGCGGCCTCGCATCCATCGCACTCGATCGCGCTCAAGCGCTGGAGGATGTTGCCCGCGGTGAGGCGTCGAAAGAAAGTGAACGGCTACGCACCCTTATTCTCGATTCCATCACCCACGAATTGCGAACACCTCTGACCTCGATCAAAGGTGCGACGGGCACCCTGCTGACATCGGAAAACGTAACCGCCGGAGATCGACACGAACTGCTCACCATTATTGAAGAAGAAGCAGACAAGCTCAACCGCCTGGTAGGCCAGGTCGTGGAAATGGCTCAGATCGAAACGCAGGAGGTACATATGACCTTCTCCTCGATCGCTCTTGACGAGATTGTCGCTGCCGCGCAGGAGAGCTGCGCCTGGGTAGCCAGTGCGCATCCGCTCACTCTTAAAGTAAAACCCGACACAAAGGTCTATGCGGACTCTGAGATGATCGCCAAAGTTCTGTGCAATCTGCTTGAGAACGCGGCCAAATACTCGTCCCCCGGTTCACCGATCTTCGTTACGGCGGAGCAGCAGGATGGAATGGTGATCACCAGCGTCGCCGACCGCGGAATCGGCATCGACACGTCGGAACAGGACCTCATTTTCGATCGGCTGTATCGTTCTCGCCTGCAGAAGCAACAAGTTACAGGCACCGGAATGGGCCTCGCCATCAGCCGCGCCATTGTCGAAGCACATCATGGAATGCTGACCGTGACAAGCCAGGTTGGCCATGGATCGGTGTTTCGCTTCAACCTGCCCGTCGGGTAGCGCTATGGATTTCAGATTCTTTCCACGCTGGCCGAAACTTCCGCAGGCGCACCGACGAACATCAAGCCAGACGGCTACACCAGAAGGGGCACAGTTCATCCGTAAAGAACATTTTTTATGATTGACAAGGCATGAGCGATGCGTAATTGTTCATACACCGTTCATATACCTAAAACGGATGTCGATCTGGCCTCCGTTTGGTGGATGTTTCTCTTTGCAGCTTCATTTCGGAGGTCTTAACAAATGCGTCTTGAAAGTCGAGCAATTCTTTCGGTATGCCTCGCCGGTCCAGCACTTCTGGGATCGGCAACACTCCACGCTCAAATCGACCAGGGTTCCGTGACCGGCATTGTGCGCGATGCGCAAAAAGCCGTGGTGAGCGGCGCCACCGTCACATTGATCAACAAGGATACGAACTTTACGCTAACGCGCACCACCGATCGGTCCGGCGCGTACAACTTCACACCGGTCAAAATCGGAACATACTCGCTGACAGTGGAAGCTCCAGGCTTTGCACCGCAGACGCAGGACAATATCCATGTGAACGTGAGCCAAGTGGTAGGTCTGAATCTGAATTTACGAGTGGGCGGCGCGTCCGATGCCGTTACCGTGACGGCAGAGACGGAACTGCAGACCGAAGAGGCTTCCACGGGCCAGGTGTTTACCGCCAAAGTGCTGAACGACATGCCGCTGGACGGCCGCAATTATGTGTTTGCGGCACAGTTGACGACGGGCGCGGCTGCGCCGAACCAGGGTTTCAGTAAGCTTGCGGGTGCGGGAGATTTCACGTCGAACGGCAACCGCGTGTCGCAGAACAACTTTGTGTTGGACGGCGTGGACAACAACTCGAACATGCAGGACTTTTTGAACGGTGCAACGTATGCGGTGCGTCCGCCACCGGATGCACTGGCCGAGTTCAAAGTACAGAGCAGCGACTACAGCGCGGAACTGGGCCGCGGCACAGGTGCGGCGATCAATGCCTCCATCAAAGGCGGAACGAACAGCTTTCACGGCAGCCTGTGGGAGTATCTCCGCAACGACAGGATGAACGCCCGCGATTACTTTTCGACCCGCACCTCCTATCACCTGAATCAGTTCGGCGCCACGTTCGGCGGACCTATCTGGAAAGACAAGGTCTTCTTCTTCGCGGACGCGCAGGCAAACCGTGTCAACTTCTCCAACCCTGCCAGTCCGAACAACTCCGTGCCGACCGCGCTGGAACGCACCGGCGACTTTACCGAAATGTTGAACGCGGCGAATACTGCCGGCAATGGATCGATCCTGCTTTACCAGGCAGGAGGCACGGCAACAGACAGCAACGGTAACGCTCTTGCCGGCGCACCCTCACGCTACCTAACCTGTAACGGTGTGCAGAATGTGATTTGCCCCAGCCAGACCAATGCCGTGGCCAAAGGCATCCTGAACCTGTTTCCGCTACCGAACGCCGGTGCCCCTGGCCAGGTGTTCAACAACTACACGATTCCGGCAACCGCGATCAATAACAATACCACGCAGTATGATGTGCGCCTGGACTATAACTTCTCGTCGAAAGACCAGATGTTCGGCCGCTACAGCTACTCCAACAATCCCAGCAACTATGTCCCGCCGTTTGGCGTACTCGATGGAGGCGGCTTCGGTTCTTCGGGCCAGGACTCCAACTATTCCAAGAGTGGGGTGTTCTCGGAAACGCACTTCTTCAGCCCAACGCTGTCCAACGAATTCCGAGTCGGCTACAACTGGCTGTACGCCGCCTATCTTGGACCAGAGGCAGCGAACTCCGGTTTTGCCGCAAGTTTAGGACTTGGCGGATTGCCCACTGGAACGAACCTGGGCGGCCTGCCCAACATCAGCTTCGGCGGCTATATCAACAGCATCGGCACGACAGGCTACGTTCCTTCCTCGGAGCGCCAGAATGTGCTGCAGATCATCGACAACGTCAACAAGACGCTGGGCAGGCACACGCTGAAGACGGGCATCAACTTTCAACACGTCCGCTTCTACGGGTTGCAGCCCCCGAGCGGTCTGGGTTCTGAGAACTTCAGTGGTACCTATACGTCGAACCCGGCCGACCTGATCAATGCAACCGGATCGGGCGTGGCGGACTTCCTGCTCGACCAAATGAACAGTTCGTCACTCAGCACGGTTGCGCCCTTCACCGACCTGCGCTGGTACTACTCGGCTTTTCTGCAGGACGACTGGAAGGTTACGCCCCGCTTCGCGCTGAATCTGGGTGTTCGTTGGGAGTACGCGCAGCCGATCCGGGAGTTGAGCGATCATCAATCGAACTTTTATGGAACCTACACGTCCATGAACCAGGGCTCCGGCACACTACTCGTACCATCGTCTCAGTCGAATTATCCGTTCACAGCGACGTTGCTTTCGACACTGGCGGCCGACCACATCAACGTGCAGTACAGCGGTAACAGCTACCTGGTAAACCCGCGGCGTTTCAACTTCGCACCGCGTGTCGGCTTCTCTTACATGCTCGACCCGACGACGGTGCTGCGCGGCGGCTACGGCATCTTTTACGGTGGTCTGGAAAACATCGGCCTGGGCCTGAACCTTGCGTACAACGCTCCATTCTTCGTCAACGCGAACTTTAATCCGACGCCAAACAAGTGCGTGAACATCAACGGTGCCGTTACCTGCCCAACCAATGGACAGACGCTGGAAACGGGCTTCGGTGCGGCAGCCACGAGTTCCACGGCATTGGCTGCCGCGTCCGACATCGGCACCATCTACGCGCAAGACCAGAACGCCAAAAGTTCCTACAACATGGCGTACAACCTGACCCTGCAACACGCCTTTTCCAGCAGGCTGACGTTTACGCTGGGCTACCAGGGCAACGAGAGCCGCCATCTGCGGGCCAGCTATAACGCCAATACCTATGCCGGCTATGTGCCCCTCACGCAGTCCGGCCAGGACTATGCCCCTTTCCGGGACTTCTCGGTCGTGAATGTAACAAGCGGCGGCATTGCCCGGTATGACTCGCTGCAGGCCAAAATCGAAAAGCAGTTCGGTGCGGGTCTGTATTTCCTCGGTGGCTTTACCATGGGTCATTGCCTCGACGACTCCTTCGGCCCAATCGGCCAGGCGCAGCAGGGTGGCTATCGCAATCCCAATCTGCTGGGTTTGCGCTACGACTACGGCAGTTGCACGCAGGATGTGCGCGACCGCGTGACGCTCAACGCGCAGTATGAATTGCCCTTCGGCAAGGGCAAGGCGTTCGCCAGCAAGAGCCGCCTCGCCGATGAGTTGATCGGCGGCTGGAAGACGAGCCTCATCTTCCAGGCACAGACGGGGAATCCGATCTTCCTCACGTCCAGCAACCAGGGTTCCAGTTACCCCTACCAGGTGCAGGATCCGTATGCGGTGGGTGCTCCCTATGGCCTGAACTCGGCTGGAACTTCGGCCAGCCCGACGCAAACACAGTTCACCTGCGCCACCAGCACCCGCAACCTCGCCCACTGGTTCAATCCCTGCTCGTTCCAGAACCCGCCGGTGGTCGTCACATCTGGAGCAAGCGCGGCCAAAAACACCATCAATGCCAATGTTGCAGGGGTGATCCCCTCCGGTCCGCGTGGCCGGGTGGGCATCTACGGTCCCGGCTTCAACCGCGTAGACATGTCGCTCTTCAAGAGCTTTGCTTTGGCCTTTCACGAAACTGCCCTGCAGTTGCGCGTGGATGGATTCAACGTCTTGAATACGCCATCCTTCGGCAACCCAAACACCAGTCTGACGGGCACATCCGCCGGTGCCATCACGAACACACGCTTCTCCGGTATCCTTCCGGATGCGCGTGTGCTGCAGGTGGCGGCACGTCTCTCGTTCTAACTCATCCCTCAGCAAAGACAGGCTCCCCTG
>CBAAAH010000064.1:0-10669 GCA_964658865.1 uncultured Granulicella sp. | reverse complement strand
GCGCCCAGCAGAAAACGGATACCCATGAGCAGCGCGACCGCGTGCGCCATGGTCGACGGCAGCATCGCCGTGGCGGCCGTGGCGATGCCCCACCACACCACGCCGAGCGTGAGCACGCGACGCGGCCCAAACCTCGCGGCCAGCACGCCTGCCGGCAACTGAAAGCCCGCATAGCCGATCAGGAACGCCGAAAAAATCCAACCGAGCCGCTGGTTGCTGAGGCCGTATTCACTGGCAATCTGCAGGCCGGCGATGGAGATGTTCGTACGGTCCAGAAAGGCGACGCCGCTGATGAGGAATAGCCAGAAAGCGAGAAAGAATCGGACGCGGCTGCTTCGCGCGACGGGCATTCCGCCTCCCTATGCGTTATGCGGCATGGCCGCGAATGGATGGTTGCAAGCAAAACTGTAACGGAACAACGCGTGGAGCGCATGTTCTCTCTAGGGCAATTGCAATAGAGCCTGTGCAGTTTCTTGCGTCGGCGCACGTGCGATGGACTTCGCGGTACAGTGATGCGTATCCGCCGTGAGGTTTTTCTATGCTGACTCGTCGCCAATTTGTCGCGCTCGCTGCTTCGGTAGTTGCCGCGCCTCGCATTTCTCTTGCCGCGCCGACCGTTCCGCTGCGGCTGTATATCGGCACTGGCAATAATGGTCCGGGCAACGGCATCATGACCGCGACGTGGGATGCGCAGGCCGGCGCGATCGGTGAACCCTCGCTCGCGGCAGAGGTCGGCAGCCCCACGTTCCTGGCACAATTTCGGCGTCCGGGTGGGCAGACGCTGGTGTATGTGGTCAGTGAGCTCGATGGGCCGTCAGCCACTGTCAGCGCGTTCACCACGGTTGCCGGCACGGCCACACTCAAGCTGCTCAATCGTGTCGGCACCGGCGGCGACGGTCCCACGCACGTGTGCGTTTCGCCGGACGGGCGCACGGTTCTGGTGGCGAACTACGGCGGCGGCAGCGTGAGTTCGTTTCGTGTGGGTGCGGATGGATCGCTCTCGCCGGTCGTATCGCACGTGCAGTTTCGCGGGTCGGGACCGTACAAGGGCAGGCAGGATGCGCCGCACACGCACTCCGTGATGACGTCGCCGGATGGCCGCTTCGCGCTGGTGAACGACCTCGGCCTAGACCGCGTTTTTTTGTTTCGGCTGAACGGCGCGACCTCGGAACTGACAGCGGCAGATCCGGCGTTCTGGCAGGCGCGCCCCGGCAGCGGCCCACGGCACTTGGCGTGGAGCGCCGACGGCCGCCACGTCTACTGCTCCAATGAACTCGACAGCACGGTGGAGACGCTGGCGTGGAGCGAGCACCCGCTGTCGCTGCGGGCCGTGGGCCATGCGTCTACGCTGCCCGCGGACTTCAAGCCGAGCACGGCATTCGTCGGGGAGGTGGTGGCGTCGCCGGATGGACGCAACGTGTATGCCGGCAATCGCGTGGCAGACGATACGATCGCGGTGTTCGCCGTAGACCGCCACACCGGCCTGTTGACGCAGACGGAGTTTGCCCCCAGCGGCGGCCAGAACTCGCGGCACCTGGCGCTCGACCCATCGGGCCGGTGGATGATCGCGGCCCACGTGAAGAGCAACGACCTGACGGTGCTTGCACGCGATCCGCTCACCGGAAAGCTGTCGCTCACCGGCAGGTCCGTTGCGCTGCAAAAGGCGTCATGCGTGATCTTTGTTTAAGAAAATTTCACTGAGCAGGGTATTTGTCCTAGCGCGATGTTCCAGGCCTGTTTAGGATTGCAAACATTGAGCCAATGTGGGTGTTCCACCTCGTAAGACCGCGCGGACTTCGCCGGTGTTGCGTCGAACCGTTCTCTACACGGATGGGCAGCGATGACGTCAACGGTAACCCGACAGGATTCGCGGTATTCCGTGCTTCGGCGCGGCAAGAACGCGCGATTTCCCGCGACCGAGGCAGACGGTGCCGCACGGATCGAAGTCTGTGAGACGGCGGACGATGTTGCCGATGCACTGCAACGGGCCGTACACGCCGGCCTGCGGCCCACCGTTCGCTCGGGTGGCCACTGCTACGAAGATTTTGCCGTCAACAATCCGAATGGCGTGTTGATCGATGTCGGCCTGCTGAACCACACTGGCGCGGCGCCCGGTGGAAAGCATGGCTACCAGGTGGGCCCGGGCACGATGCTGGGCGTGGCGTACACCGAGCTGTTTCGCAAATACAACGTCACCCTGCCGGGCGGAAGCTGTTACTCCGTGGGTGCCGGCGGCCACCTGAGCGGTGGCGGCTACGGCTTGCTCACCCGCCTGCAGGGCATGTCCGTCGACCTCATCACGGCGGTCGACGTTTTGACCGTCGATGCCGGCGGAACGGTGGTGCGCAGGCATGTGGACCGGCAGAACTGTCCCGATCTGTTTCGCGCGTTGCGTGGCAGTGGAGGTGCGAATTACGGCATTATTACGAACTTTTACTTTGAGCACTTACCCGCGCCGCCGCGGCAGCTAAGCACTTCGGGGGTTTCTTTTCCGTGGGACACCATGACGGAAGACAAGTTCATCCACATTGCACAGGTGTACGGCCACTTCCTTGAAACGCGCGGCAAAGAGCCGGACACCTGGCCCATGTTCAACGCGCTGGGTCTGACGCATCGCGCGCCGAACGGCCGCATCGGCATCTCCGCCACATGGCACGACATGGATGGAACGAATAATCTCAGCGTTCCCAACGAGTTTCTGGACCTGTTCCTGAAATGCGGAGAGCCCGCGCAGGATGCCGCTCCGGCCGTGAACATACACGCCGACGTGACGCAGGCACGCGTGCCGGAGCCGATGCAGCCCTGCATTGCCGGCAAGCATCGCTTCACCACCTCACCGTGGATCGACGCAACAATCGGCAACGGCGGCGGCACTGGAGCGAACGGAACGACGCGCGGAAAATACAAGTCCTGCTACATGAAACAGAACTTTACCGCCGCCGAGTTGAAGCGGATGTACGCTTGGCTGACGCGTGACATTCCCGACATGCGCACCAACTGCGTCATCGCGGTCGACTCCTACGGCGGCGCCGCAAACAGGCCTCATCTCGGGGACGAAACATCCATCCCGCAACGCAATTCCATCATGAAGCTGCAGTACCAGATGTACTGGAACGACGCCGCGGAGGACGCCGCGCGCCTGCAGTATTTCGACAGCATGTACACCGACATCTACACGGCAAACGTGTCGGGAGCGCACGCGGGAACTCCCTTTCACGGCGAATACTACGAAGGTTGTTACATCAACTATCCCGATCAGGACATGGCGCGCTACAACTTTTGGCCAGAGCTGTATTACGGCCAGGATGGCCTGTATCCGTTCCTGCAGGCGGTAAAGCGCAAGTACGATCCGAACAACATTTTTCACTACAGCATGGCCGTGCGCGCATGACACCACACGCGGAAAGGGGAGACATGGACATGCATGCCGGTAGCTGGACACGACGACACTTTCTGCAGGCAGGTGCATGCGCCGCGGCGATCGCCGGTTCTCGCGTTGCCGCTCTTGCACCGGCTCCTCGATCCAGCTACGCCGTCGCCGCGTCTTCCGCCGGGTTGCAAACCTTTCGCGTGGTCGGCGAGTGGCAACCGGCGCACGCGTTCTCCATGCCGTCGCTTCGCCACGTTTCAGCGCATCCGTCGCTGCCGGTCGTGTACGCCTGCCACGACGTGGCCTTGTGGGACCACCTGCCGCGTGGTGCGGTAAGCGCGTGGCGCGTTTGCAGCGACGGTGCATTGAATCCGCTGGGCACGCAGCCGCTGTCGTTAAGCGCAACGCATCCGCATGCCGCGACCGTTGCTGCCGACGGCAAGTCACTTGTTGTGCTGACACGAGCCGGGATCTATAACGTGTTCCCGCTGGCGCAGGGCGGCAGCATCGGCCCCGTCTCGGTCATGCGCAAGGAGCATGGAAAGGCCTCCACGGGTAGGGTGGCCTGTCCTCGCAATGCCGTCTTCCATCCGGATGGAACGCTGTTCGCCGTCGATTCAGGGCAGGCAGTGGTCTCGCGATTTCGGCTGGAGCGGAACGAACTTATGCTGCAGCACCGGGTTGCCGTTTCCGCAGGGGTACAGCAGATTGCCGTCAGCGCATGTGGCGGGTGGGCGTATGCGCTGCACGCGAACGATGGATCGATCGCAGTGCATGAAGTGACGCAGGGCACCATGCTGCCAGCGCATCAGGTTCTTCCTGGCGGTGCAGGAAAAGCTTCCATGCTGCTGCATGCGGGCAGGCAGATTCTATTTCGCGCCGACACTTCGGGACTGATGGCGTTTCCACGAAGTACCTGCGATGGCAGGCTTTCCTCGGCGACCGATAGCATACCCATTGCCTTGCGGCACCTTGCGCTTACACCCGGTGGCACGCATCTGGCCGGTGTGTGCGATGCAACCGAAAGCATCGTGGAAGTCCCGTTTTTTGAATGCTCCGGTATCTTCGGCCGACATCGCACGATGGCACAAATTTCCGGTTGCACCAGTCTTGCATTCTGCTCGGCATAAGCGATCGCGGTCTACGTTGCGCTCGGAGGAAGGTACTTGCCCCAGACATACCGGCTTCGACGCATGGTTCTGATGCAGGCGGTGCTGTGCCTTGGCGCGCAGTCGATCCATGCAGCTTCGACCGCCGGTTGTACGGCGTTGCCGCATGCCGACCATCCGCTGGCCCGGCTGCATCGCGGACCGATGACTGCGGTGGTCTTTCTGCCGGATGCGGCAAACGGCTACTACCGTGGCGCACGCTTCGACTGGTCCGGCATCGTCGGTTGCGTGTCGTTGCCCGGCCATACGTTTTTCGGGGAATGGTTCAAGACCTATGTGCCGACCGCGAACGATGCCGTCACCGGACCGGCGGAAGAGTTCCGCAGCCTGACGGATGAACCCGGCTATGACGATGCAGGCCCAAACGGATTGTTTCTCAAGATCGGCGTCGGTGTGTTGCGCCGCATCGGCGACGTGCCTTACCGCTTTGGCGGCGACTACCCCATCGTCGACCATGGCGACTGGACCGTGAAGCAGGGCAGGCACAGCCTCCTGTTCCGGCAGGTGCTGCATACGAGTTTCGGTTATGCCTATGTGTACGAAAAAGTTTTGTCGCTGGACGCGCACGGAACTGTCCTGACGTTGACGCATCGCCTGCGCAATACCGGGGTCAAGACGATCGACACGGCGGTATACAACCACGACTTTTTCCAGTTCGATGGCCGCCCTATTGGTCCCGGCGTGGAATTGCGGCTGCCCTTTGTGCCGGTGCCCGACAAACCCCTTCCTGCCGCGGTGCGGATCGACGGTACCACCATCCGCATCGTGTCGCCGCTGGAACCGGGGCAAGGCCTGGGCGCGTATGTCACCGGCTTTTCGTCCGTTCCGTCGCAGTTCGACTTTACGGTGCTGGATACGACAGCCGGCCTCGGCATACGGCAGACGGCAGACGCTCCACTCGTCCGCATGTACCTGTGGGGAACACCATCCACGCTTTGCCCGGAAGGTTACATCGGCGTTCACGTCGCACCAGGACAGACGCAAACGTGGACACTGCGCTACCGCTTTTCCACTGGCGGCGGGAAGGGCCGGACACACTCCATGGAAGCCATTGCCCAGTGATGTACGACATTGCATAAAAATGCTTTGCGCCGGACTAAAACGAGGTACAGTCAAAAATATATCAAACGACTGTAAAAGTTCCGCGAAAACCTCATGCGGAAAAGCTGTATCGACTTTTGATTCATTCATTGTTTTTGGAGGAGTGCCAAGATGCGAGTAAGTTCCTGGAAGTCCCTGCTGGCCCTGCCCGTTGCATGTACGCTTTGCGTGCACGCGCAGACCATTACCGCCGGCGTGAACGGCACGGTCACCGATGCCACCGGCGCGATTGTGCCCAACGTCAAGGTCACCGCCACCAACACCGCGACGAACGTGTCCAATGACACCCAGAGCAATGGCGCTGGCGTATTCGTCATTCGCAACCTGCAGGTGGGCAGCTATAAGCTCACGCTTACTGCGCCTGGCTTCACGACGCAGAGCATCGGACCCTTCACGCTGGAATCCGGCCAGGAAGCCAAGCTGGACGCGAAGCTCGGCGTGGAAGGCTCCACGACGAACGTGACGGTCAGCAGCGACCTTGTGCCGCTGCTCAACACGGAAAATGCCACGCTCGGTTCCACGCTCGACACCAACGCCATCAACACCATCACGCTGGTGGGCCGTAACTTCACGGAGCTCACGCTGTTCGCGCCGGGCGCCGTCTCCGGCAATCCCGCGGGCTTTACCGGTTCGAACGCGATCGAGCGCAACGATACCAACACCATCGCCTCGCAGAACGGCAACCGGCAAGAGACGAACAACTTCCTGCTGGAAGGCATCGACATTAATGAAACAATAAACAACGGCATCGGCTACAGCCCCAGCCCCGATGCCATCGGCCAGGTACGTATCGTCACGCTCAACGCACCGGCGGAGTTCGGCAACGTCAGCGGCGGCGACATCATCACCCTGCTCAAGAGCGGCACCAACGGCTTCCACGGCAGCGCCTTCGGCTACCTGTCGAACTACAACATGGACGCCAATAGCTACGCCAGCAAGCACGTCTTGGCGGGCACAGCGTTCAAACCTATTACGCCGTACACCCAGACGATCTTCGGCGGCACGTTCGGCGGCCCCATCCTGCGCGACAAGCTCTTCTTTTTCACCGACTACCAAGGCGCTCGTTACCATTCCGCAGGTGTCGGGCTTGCCACTGTGCTCACGGCAAAAATGCGTACCGGCGACTTCAGTGAATTGCTGGACAGGAACCTTTCCAGTCAACAGATTCAGCTCTACAACACGCAGGCGGCTGGCCAGCCCGCGTATGTCAACAATCAGATCGGCGCAGTAAGCAATCCGATTGCGGCTTACCTATTCGCGCACCCGGAATATTATCCCCTGCCCAATCGCGCGGCTTCGCTCGGCACTGTCATCCAGCACAACTATTCCGCCCCGACCAAGACCAATCGCTACAACGATCAGTTCGACGCCAAGATTGACTGGACGCCGGGCACCCGCGACAAGATCTCCGGCAGCTACTCCCACGGCAAGTCTGGCGACACGACTATTCCTGTACTGGCCATCACCTTTCCCGGCGCAAACGTCTTCCCGTTTCAGAGCTTCGCCTTCAATTCCGTTCATACTTTCACGCCGCAGCTCGTCAACGAGTTCACCGCCGGGTATACCCGCATCGTCAACCTGGGCGCAATTCCCACAGACACGACAGGCGCTTTCGGCACCAACGGCAACACGGTGGTTGGCCTGACTGGCATCAGCCAGGCGCAGGTCGGCTTCATCGGGCAAAACTTCAATGGCACCAACGGAAATTTTAATGATGGCGGCGTTGGCAATTCTTCTACCGGCACCACTTACTACGACAACACGTTCAGCTACTACGACAACCTCACGTATCAATTCGGTCGCCACACCATCAAGGGCGGCGTGCAGATACTTCGCTACCAGCAGAACACCTTCTATCCCGGCAACGACGGCGCGGTCGGTCATTACGACTACAACGGCGCGTTCACCGCTCAGTATGGCACCGCCGGCGGCTACAGCGAAGCCGACTTTTACAAGGGGTACGTCTCGACACGCGCCATCGGCGGCGTGACCGGCCTCAGCGGACAACGCTCCTATCGCGACGCAGCCTTCCTGCAGGACGACTGGAAAGCGACCCCCAACCTGACCCTGAATCTCGGTATTCGGTGGGAGTACGACCAGCCCATCTACGAAGTCAACAACAAGGAAGCGAACATCAACTTCGCAACCAAGAAGGTGCAGCTTGCCGGTGTGGGTGGAGCCAGCCGTGCTCTGTATGATCCGGTCTACACCAACTTCATGCCCCGCGTCGGTTTTGCCTACAGCCCCAATCAACGCATGGTGGTCCGCGGTGGCTACGGCATCACCAATTACTTTGAAGGTACCGGTGCCAACCTTCGCCTGAACTTCAACTACCCCTTCCAGAACGCGTTTACCGCCACAGCCTTCTCGCCGACAGCGAACAGCGCAGGCACTTATTTCACGCCCAGCCAAGGTTTCGGCTCGGCCACCGTTGGTTGCGACATCACCACCAGCACCACGCCCTGCACCACGGTCATCCGTGCCTGGCAGCAGAACATCAAGCCCATGCTCGTCCAGGAATATGACCTGGCGGTGGAGTACCAGTTCAATAACACGGCGTCTGTCACGGTCGCCTACGTCGGTGAACTCGGCCAGCACCTTATAACCGCGGGTGCGGCAAACGCCCTTACCAGCGTATGCATCGACCCCGTATTAAAGACACCCACCAGCACGCTTACCGCTTGCGCCGCAACCAACCCAGCCCCATTCATCAATCTGGTCGGCCAGGCCGGTCAAGTAGTGTACACGGGCTCTCAGGCGTATGAGAACTACAGCGCCCTGCAGACCACCTACCGCCAGCGCCTCAGCCGCGGTCTTGAATTCACGGCAAACTACACCTGGGCGAAGGCACTTACCAACAGCACAGGCTTCTTCGGTTCGCAGGGAGTCAATGGCCAGTCTCCCTATGCGCAGAACTTCTACAATAACGCCGCGGAATATGGTCCCGCCGCACAGGATATTCGCAACAACTTTAATGGCCATTTGACCTACGCTCTGCCGGTGGGCCGCGGCCGCCAATTCGGCAGCAACATGAATCGTGTGTTGGATGAAGTGATCGGCGGTTGGCAGGTTGCTGCAACGACACTCGTCTATTCCGGCTTCCCGGTCAACATGGGCCTGAATAACAACAACAGCGATACAGGGAATCGTTCTCAGCGAGCCAACGTCTACCGCAAGTTACATGTTGTCAATCGAACGGCATCGCAATGGTTCGGTAACGATCCATCCGCACTGTCAGCGTTGCCGGGCTCAAACGTGCTGGACCCAAAAACTAACTGTGGAACGGCAGGCATAGATAATGGCAGATGCGCCTATGGTCGTCCCGCAGACGGGACCTTCGGCACAGCCTCCGTCGACTCCGAACGGGCACCCGGCTACCAGAGCGCGGACGCCTCGGTCTTCAAGGACTTCAACATCACCGAACACCAGCATTTCACCTTCCGCGCCGACGCTGCAAACGTCTTCAACATGACGTCGCTCGGCAATCCCGTCAACGATCCGACCGCAGGTAACTTCGGCAACATCACCGACAGTCGGTCGCAGGCACGCCAACTCCAACTCTCGCTCAAGTACGCGTTCTAATCGCCGACACCCAACCGTAAAGAGCCCGGCTAACCCGCTGGGCTCTTTGCATTTCACCTTCTGATTCAGGCAAGGACACCCATGCTTCGTCGCACCCCGTGCCACTGTCGGTTCCTTACATTGGTAGCGTCTCTCTGCATCGGCATGTGCGCAGTGGCGCAGGTCCCGTCCGGTGCCAACAAACCCGACCGCCTCGAAGCCTTTCGCGACCAGGGGCTCGGCCTCTTTATTCACTGGAGCGCGGATTCGCAGCTCGGCACCATCATCAGCCACTCGCTTGCCGGCGCGAGCGATGCGTATGTGGACCGCTACTACCGTGATTTGCCACGCACGTTCGATCCCACGCATTTCGATCCCGGTGCGCTCGCGCGGCTGGCGTCGCTCGCCGGCTTTCGCTACATGGTCTTCACCACCAAGCACCACAGCGGCTTCTGCATGTGGAACACCGGGACCACGGACTTCAGCATCGCGCACACGCCCTACCGGCGCGACATCACGAAGGAGCTGTTTACCGCGTTTCGTGCTCAGGGCATCGGCACGGGCGTCTACTTTTCGCCCGATGATTTTCTCTGGCTGCACACGCACGGCAAACAGATCGAGCGGCTCGTACCCGGCGTGCAGCCCGGTGCGAACCCCGGCCTGATGGCGCTGGACCAGGCGCAGATGACGGAACTCATGAGCAACTACGGCACCGTTTCGCCGGTCTTTTTCGACGGTGAAGCGAAAGGCCTGCGCGAGATCGCATGGAAGCTGCAGCCCGACACTGTTGTCACCCGCGGTGCCATCGAAACGCCGGAACAGAACATTCCCGGCGCCCCCCTGCCCGGCGCGTGGGAGGCGAACATGACGATCGGCAATGCGTGGGGCTTTCAGCCGTCGGACGCGCAGTACAAGTCGGTGGAAGAGCTGCTCCACATCCTGATTACCACGCGCGCCCGCGGTGGCAACCTGCTGCTCAACGTCGGCCTGGAACCCGACGGTTCGCTCTCGAAGGAAGAAGAGGACCGCGTCCGCACGCTCGGCTCATGGATGTTTCTCAACGGGGACGCGATCTACGCAACGCGGCCGTGGGTGGTCACCAACGAGGGCGATGCGTGGTTCACCCGATCCAAAGACCGGCACACGCTTTACGTCACGCTTGAGGGCGAGCACAACACTACCGGCTGGAAGCGCGGCGACTCCCGCGATCTCGTGCTGAAGACCGTGCGCGCGACGGCAACCACGACGGTTGGCGTGCTGGGGCAAAATGACAAAATCGTCGAGTACCGGCCCAGCATCGACCCGAAGAGCACCTTCGAGCAGCGGCCCGACGGCCTGCACCTGCACGTCACGCGCGCCCAGCGGCTACGCGACAGCGACGTGTGGCCGTATCCCTCGGTTATTCGCCTGACCGATGTGGAGGAGGCGTTTACACCGCCCACCGTCCGCACGCTGGCGCCGGGTGCCG
>CBAAAH010000063.1:0-10832 GCA_964658865.1 uncultured Granulicella sp. | reverse complement strand
GTTGCTCAAAGGTTCCGCTCAAGGATGTTTCCCGGGGCTTTGGTGGGTGGTAGGCTTGGAAACAATCCGTGCCATAGCCGATCCTGCGGCGCGGACGATGGCTCAGCGTTCGATCGTGACCAGGCACGCCGCTCCGTTGCAGATTGCCGTGCCTGCAGCTCGTGCGCAATTCGATTTAAGGTTTTTGCAGTATCAGCTTTTCCGGAGGTTTCCGCCGTGTCCACCTTTGTCACCCCGCTTGCAGAAGAGACCAGCCTCATGACCGAATCCGAAATTCCCGTAGCGGCTCCCTCCGGCAATCTCGACATCACCGTTTCGCGCGCCGAACTGCTGCGCGAGCTGACCGCGGCGCAGAGCGTGGTCGAGCGCAAAACGACTATTCCGATCCTGTCGAACTTTTTGTTTGAGGCGACGGGTGATCGGCTGACCATCACCGCCACCGATCTGGACCAGAGCCTGCGCACCAGTTGCGCGGCCAAGGTCAAAAAGTCCGGTGCCTGCACCGTTCCGGCACGCAAGCTGTACGACTACATTCGCCTGCTGCCTGAGGGCGACATCTCCATCAAGCTGCAGGACAATCACTGGGTGCAGATTCGCGCTGGCCGGTCCAATACCAAGATGGTCGGCATGGCCCGCGCAAACTTTCCGCAGGTGCCGGAGTTCCCGACGCAGGGTGCGGTCAAGATCGCCGCGGCGGCGCTGCGAGGCATGGTGGCCAAGACGATCTTCGCCATCTCGTCGGAAGAAAGCCGCTATACGTTGAATGGCGCACTGCTGGTGCTGAAGCCCGAAAGTATGGCCATGGTCGCGACCGACGGTCATCGCCTGGCCCACATCGAGCGCATCGGCGAGAGTCTGAGCGGCGTCACCGGTGAAAAGAAGACGCTCATTCCGCGCAAGGCGCTGGGCGAACTGCAGTCGCTGTTGGCCAACGGTTCCGCAAACGCGACAGAAGAGACGGATTTCGTCGACTTTGCCGACGACGAGACGACGCTGTTCTTTCGCATGGGCGGCCGCGTGCTGACCAGCCGCAAGCTCACCGGCCAGTTTCCAAACTACGAGGCAGTGCTGCCGCGCGACAACAACAAGTTTGTCATCGTGCGCAGCGAAGATCTGATGGGTGCGTTGCAGCGCGTGGCACAGTTTGCCGACGAGCGCTCGGGTGCCATCAAGCTGCGGCTTGAGCAGAACGAGCTACGCATCTCGTCGTCCTCGACCGATGCCGGCGAGTCTGAAGACATTATCGAGACGCCGTACAACTACGACCCGCTCATGGTGGGCTTCAACTCACAGTACCTGATCGACTTCCTGAAGGCGATCGGCAATACCGGCGAGGTGCGGCTGGAGTTCAAGGACTCGCAGAGTGCCGGCCAGATGCGTCCCGAAGATGGGAATGAAGACCAGAAGTACCGCTACATCCTGATGCCGATGCGCATTTGAAGCCGTTCGAGCTCGTGGTTTAGCCGCCATGCTCCCATTCCGGTGTTAGCGAGGTCAGCGAATGGCCGCTTTCCGCTCTCTCGACCGGTCCAGTAGAACGTCCACGCCATCGTCGTTCTCACTTACGAAGGTGGCCTGGACCTCCATCGGCAAGGGGCTGCAGACGCGGTTGCGTCCGGTCTGCTTGGCTCGGTACAGCGCCCGGTCCGCCTCGTCCAGCACGGCTTCGATGGTTTTGCCGGGCACGTGCAGCGCCACTCCAAAGCTCGCGGTCACGTCCAGGGTTTTGCCGTTCCACTCCACGGTGGTGCGCGCAATCGCCTCGCGAATCATGTTAGCCCGCTTTATGCCGTTTTTCAGGGAGCAGTTGCACAGGATGATCAGGAACTCTTCGCCGCCGTAACGGCCGGAACAGTCATAGGGTCGGGTCTGGTCGATCAGCACGTTGGCCACGGCCTGCAGCACACGGTCGCCGGCCAGGTGCCCGCAGGTATCGTTCACCTGTTTGAAGTGATCGACATCCAGCAGCAGGACGCACAGGCTCAGGTGTTCGCGTTCGGTGCGGTCGGCCTCGTTGCTCAGCATGCTGAAGATATGGCGACGGTTCCACAGCCGCGTCATGCTGTCGCGCGTGGCTAGTTCCTGCAGTTCATGTTGTGCCACTTCTGCCTCGTGCACGGCTTCCTGCAGCTCTGCCGTGCGAGCCACGACCTGCTCCTGCAGAATGCGCTGGTTGCGGCGCAGTGCAAGCACGCGCATCTCATATGCCGCCCAGCAAAGAACCATGACCAGCGTAAATGCCATCAGACGAAACCAGACGGTCTGCCAGAAGTGTGGCGCCACTACGAGTTTCATGGAGGCAGAATCCGCCGGCCATGGATCGCCATCGCTTGCCTGCACAAGCATCGTATATTTGCCAGGAGGCAAGCGGGTGTAGAATGCCTGCTGCCGCTTGCCGGCATCGTTCCAGTCATGGTCGAAGCCATCCAGTTTGTAGCGGAAGTGCAGGCGTTCCGGTGCGGCAAAGTCGGGTGACGTAAAGTCGAATTCAACGTCGTGTTGACCGGGCGCTGTTTTTAAAAGCTGCGCGCCGTTGATTTGCACGCCGTCGATCCTCACGCCTTCAATGATGCTGGTGGGGTTGCTGGAACGCCGGGCACTGGCGCCTGGAAAGATTGAAACCAGGCCTTCTGGGCTGGCAAACCAGAGACGTCCATCCACGCCAAGCGACGCGGAAGGCGACATGTCGAAGTTGCATTCCGACGTGCGCATGCCATCGGGAATGCCGTAGGCAATGCTTTGAATCCGGGTTGCGCGCCCCTCGGCAACATCCGCCAGTTCCTGCTTCCGCACCTTATAGATGCCTTTATTCGAGGTGATCCAAAGCCAGCCGTGCAGGTCGTCGGTAATGGTGCCGACCGAGTCGTCAAACAGGCCGTTCTCGTGCGTAAATTTTGTGACCTGGCCGTTGCTCAGGCGCATCAGGCCGTCCGGCGAACTGCCGACCCACACGGTGCCATCCTTATCGACAGCGATGGTTTCGATCAGTTCCGTGGTCAGGCCCTGCCCTGGTCCATACATGGCAAGCACATCGTTGTTCCAGTGGGTCACGCCTCCTTTGTTTGAGCCGATCCAGAGTGAGCCGTCCGCAGCCATGGCGACCGAGTTGGGCAGGCCGGGGATGTTGTGCGGCTCTGTTCTGAACTGCCCCCGATGAAACCGCACCAGGCCGAATTGCGTGTGATACAGCAGAAAAAGGTCGTCGTCAGGCCCGCGCGCAATGGCGACTAATTGATCCTGGGCATGGGTTGCATTGTGAAACACGGTAATATGCCTGCCCTGCACATGAATCAGTTCTCCCATGTTGGAACCGACCCACAGGCTGCCATCGCGGTCTTCAAACATGGAGTACATCAGGCTGGGCGGCAGACCCTCTTTTGCGCCCAGGACCTCGACATGGCCGCTGGGGAGAAGGTGATTCAGCGCCTGGTGCAGGGTCGCCGTCCATACCGATCCGTCGTGGGCGGCGAGGGCCAGATAGATCTGGCTGTCGGAGAGGCCTTCCCGTGCACCGTGCGTGGTGAACAGGCCGGCGTGAAAGCGAACGGCACCGGCACCGTTCATCCCGACCCATATATTGTGATCGCGATCTTTCTGAATCTCCATCACGGAGTCGCCTGGCAGGCCGTCACTGGCGTTGTATCGCGAAATGTTGTTCCCATCCAGCAGGACCAGGCCGTTCTGCTCCATGCCGATCCAGAGTTTGTTGCCGTGATCCACCAACAAAGACGTAATGCGACAGTGGGAAATCAGGCGATCTACCGGTAGCCGCTTCAGTACGCTGTTTCTCCAGTGCACCAGATTCGTGGGTGTTACCAGCCAAAGGGATCGGTCCTCCGCCATCGTCATCGTACGAATGTCGCTCTCAGGCAGACCTTCGGCTTCACCGTGGTGCCTTGACTGTCCCTGGTGAATGCTCCAAAGGCCGTCAGACGTGGCTACCCAGAGGGAACCCTCCTGGTCCTCGGACATCTGTCGGATCGAGGCGTTCGCGGAGATTCCGCCGAAGCGCACAAACGCCTTGCCGTCTTTAGACACGGTATAGAGTCCGTTTTTTGTGCCGATCCAAACGACACCTGCTGCATCGCAGAACACGAAACGCAGGGTATGGCCGCTGCCGGATAGGTGCGAGACGATGGTGCTGCCGGAAAAATGATCAACTCCGCTGCGTGTGCTGGTCCATACACTGCCGTCCGGCGCAGTTGAAATTGATCGTATGTCGTTGTCGTGCAGAATAGGATCGGTGCTGCGGTCGAAGATCCTGGTGTGCGTGCCATCGTACCTTACCAAGCCTTCTTCCGTGCCAAGCCAAACGTAACCATCCGCGCTCTGTGCAATGGCACGGACGGAATTTTGCGGCAGGCCGTTGCTGCTGTTGATGGTGGTTGAAACGTACTGGGCGAACACGCTGGAGCCCGGTTTCGAGGCGACCGTCGCACGCACAGCCGCAGGCGCAACCAGCGCAAGCACCATGGGTAGCAACCAACGGATGTTGAACCGCCACCTGCTGCTGCCTGAGGGACGACATGCAGGCAACGGCCGTGGCCGCATCGAACGCCTACAACGAATCAAAGCATCTCTTCCCGCGTTCAGGTACAGCACATCAAACCGTCTTTCGTGGTTTCTACGTCAGCGCGATAATGTTGGCTGCCCATCGTTGCGCTTCGTGGCAGCGGTTTGAGAGCAGGTCTTCCCGCAGGCTCAGCCGTGTGGCGGAATCGGTAAATACCGGCCAATCGCCCTGGCTGTGCGCCTCAAAATTCTCCAGGATCACGTTCGCCCGGTTGCCGGCACCCTGCAGGGCTTCCACCAGTTCCGGTTGCAGCTTCAGGCCTTGCGACAGATCTGCATCGCTCAGGCTCAGGGTCGACTGCATCACCGAAAGCATGCCGAACAGGTACATTTCGCTAGCCTCCATGCCCAGGTGCGGCGCCATCAGCTCGCAGAAGCGCGCTTTCTGCAGGATGAAGCGCAGCGTCTCCATCGTCTGGCCGCCGCACAGCTCGCTGGTCATGGCGGTAAAGGCCATCTTGCGAAACTGCTCTTCGCCGATCATGGCAAGCGCCGTGCGCAGGTTGCTGAGCGGCTCGCGCATGCCCATGGCCGCGCTGTTGGCCAGCCGCAGCATGCGATACGTAATGGTCGGCTCTTCTTTGATGAGCCGCAGAATTTCCGTGGCGTTGAAGCCGGGTTTGCCCAGTTCCTGCAAAAACCGGAAGCGATTGATCACCGTGCTCAACGCCGGCCGCCCAAGCACCACCGGACGCGTGAAGAAGTACCCCTGGAACAGGTGAAATCCCTCTTCCATCGCGACTCGAAACTCGTTCTCGTCTTCGATCTTTTCAGCCACAAACTGCAGGGACTTGAAGCGCAGGCGGTGCAGCAGGTCCAGGCGCTGGTGCTGTGTCGAGCTTCGGAAATCGACTTTGACATACGTGCAGATATCCAGCAGTGGCGCCCACTGGTCTGAAAAGTCATAGTCATCCAGGGCCAGGCGATATCCCTGCGCGCTCAAACGTTTGCAGGCAGTCACCAGGGCATCGTCGACTTCCACATTCTCCAGCACTTCCAGGACGGTGTGGTTGGGCAGCAGCGTGGGCAGTCCCTTCAGCAGCAGATCGCGCGTACAGTTCACAAAAGGCACGGCATCGCCCACCAGCGATTCCATGCCGAATGCCACGGCGTTGTCGATCATGTGCCGCGAGGCAACCTCGCCGTCGGCGGAAAAGCGGTTTTCCCAGCCCGTGCGGAACAGCAGTTCGTACCCGAAGGTGCGCCGTAGCCGATCCAGAATGGGTTGCCGTGCGACAAACCGGCAGAATTGGCCGGTGCCTTCGTTTGCCTTCGATTGTGGAAGCCATTTGGGCATTTGCAACAGATCCTTACCTTCAAGGGTCTCTATCGGCAGGGTTTAGCGCCGGCTTTAGGGAGCCTTTCCTGGCCCTTCTCACACGCCGCATCCCGATGCATTCCCCGTCCCGTCCCGCGGCGGGGTAAACTGAACCTCGATTCCATGAGCTGGTTCAAACGACAGGACGCTTCCCTCGCCGGCGACGGTGCAAACCCGGCAGAACCCGCCCGCAACAGCACAGTGCGTACCGAGGGCCTGTGGGCCAAGTGCCCCGGTTGCGGCAGGGCGATCTTTCGCGCTGAACTGGAAGCGAACGCTCAGGTCTGTCCCCACTGCGTTTACCACTTCAAGCTCGACGCCCGCGCACGCATCGCGCTGCTGCTCGATCCCGGCTACTCCCTGGTCGATCTCGACCTGCGCTCGACCGACCCGCTCCAGTTCACCGACCTGAAACCCTACAAGCGGCGTCTTGTCGAAGCACAGGGCAAAACCGGCCTGAACGACGCGATCGTCAACGCCGTGGGCAGCATCGGTGGCCAGCCCGTCGTGCTTTCAGCGATGGAATACGGCTTTATCGGTGGTTCCATGGGTGCCGTCGTGGGTGAAACCATCGCCCGCGCCGTGGATCGTGCGCGCGAGGCGGAACACCCGCTGATTATCGTTTCCGCCTCCGGCGGCGCACGCATGATGGAAGGTATCGCCAGCCTGATGCAACTGGCAAAAATTTCCGCTGCGCTGGGCCGGCTGGCGCAGGCGAAGGTGCCTTACATCAGCCTCATGACCGACCCGACCACCGGCGGCGTCACGGCCAGCTTTGCCATGCTGGGCGACCTGAACATCGCGGAACCCGGCGCACTCATTGGTTTTGCCGGGCCCCGCGTCATTGAGCAGACCATCCGCCAAAAGCTGCCCGAGGGCTTTCAGCGTGCGGAGTTTTTGCTTGCGCATGGATTTCTGGATGCGATCGTGACCCGCAAAACCCAGCGGCAATGGTTGGAACAGGCACTTTCCTGGCTTTGCGGACCCTCGCGGTAGCATCTTTTTCCAAAAACCCGGGTTTGCGGGTTTGTCGAAAGAATTCCCCAGACTGATACGCATAGAATTGTTGACGGGATCAAATCTTCGTAACAGTATGTACTCCCTGCGCCGTCCTGTCCGTCCAACGGCGCAGGTCAGTTCATCCCCCGATTCCTTAACCGCTGCTTGTGCCAGGATTCCTCCGTGCTTATGACATCGCCGCTCCGTTCGCCTCGTCCGAGTTTGTCCAGTTTGCTTTGCCGGTCGTTCGGCATCGCCCTGATCGCGGCCCTTGGAACAACTGCCGCGGTTGCCGCTTCGCCTGCCAACCGTCTCAGCGCGAATGCCCTAACCTCGGCCGGTCGCACTGCCCTGCCGCAAACTGTGTCCGGCCGCGTGGCGCACTCCACGGCGATGGGCGCGGTGTCCGGTGACACCACGTTCAGCAGCATGTCGCTGGTGCTTGCGCCTACCGCCGCGCAAAATGCCGCGCTCGACCAGTTGCTCGCCGACCAGCAGAACCCATCGTCCGCCAGCTATCGCAAATGGATCACGCCGGCGCAGTTCGGTGAGAGTTTCGGCGTCTCCGACGACGATCTGGGCGTGCTGGAGAACTGGCTCACGTCACAGGGGTTTCAGGTTGTCGACGTTTCCGCCAGCCGCAACAGGATCGTTTTCTCCGGCTCCGCTGCCAATGTGGAAGCCGCTTTCCACGCCGGCCTTCAAAAGCTGCAGCACAACGGCCAGACCTACGTGAGCAACACCGCCGTGCCGACCGTCCCGACTTCTTTGTCCGGTGTCATCGGCGGCGTGCAGGGCCTGGATACCTACCGGCTGCAGCCGCACAGCAGACAGCGCGCGATGACGGCAGAAGAACTCGCCGCCCGGGCGAACCCCAACCTGACGCTGACCGGCACCAACGGTACCGTTTACCACGAACTGGCGCCCTACGACGTTCGCCAGATTTATAACGCGAACAGCCTGATTAGTTCTGGCTACACGGGCAGCGGTATCACGATCGGCGTCATCGGGCAGACCGCGGTGAGCACGACACAGATCGGCTATTTCCGTACGCTCACCGGCCAGACTGTCGTGGCACCGACGCTTACGCTTGTGCCGAACACCGGCACTTCGACCACCTATACCGGCGACGAGGGTGAAGCCGAGTCCGACATCGAATTTGCCGGCGGTGTCGCCCCCGGTGCGACGATCAATTACATCTATACCGGTAGCAGCAGCGGCGTCTTCACCGCGCTGGAGTACGCGATCACGAGCAACATCGGGCAGATTCTGACGCTGAGCTATGGCGGCTGCGAACAGTTTCAGGGTTCCGACCTGACGACGATGGAGCCATATCTTCGCCAGGCCAGCGCCCAGGGCCAGACCATCCTGAATTCCAGCGGCGACTCCGGCGCGGCGGCCTGTGACAGCTCCTCCTACAGCACCACCTACGATGGCCTGGCTGTCAGCTATCCCGCCAGTTCGCCCAACGTGACCGGCGTCGGCGGTACCACCTTCAGCGAGGGTACCGGCACGTATTGGAGCACGACGAACAACAGCCAGAACGGCTCCGCGCTCAGCTATATTCCTGAGACAACCTGGAACGATTCCGACTCTTCCGGTATTGCTTCCAGCGGCGGCGGCACCAGCACCATCTTCAGCAAACCCACGTGGCAGGTGGGCACGGGCGTTCCCAGCGACAACTTCCGTCACGTTCCCGACATTGCGTTTTCCGCATCGTCGTCGCATGACCCCTACGTTTTCTGCACCGCCGATAGCAGTGTGACTGGAACCAGCAGCAGCGGTGCCACAGTAACGGGAGCCTGTACCGCAACCTCCGGCGGCGGCTACGTGGTGGGTGGCACATCTCTTTCCACGCCAAGCTTCGCGGGCCTGCTCGCCATTGTGGAACAGGCAAACGGGGGCTCCCGGCTGGGTAACATCAACCCGCTGCTGTATTCGCTGGCCGCCAGCAACAGCGCCGTGTTCCACGACGTGACCAGCGGCACCAATCAGGTATCCTGCACCGCGGGCATTCCGGGCTGCAGCAACGGCGTATTGGGGTACAGCGCCGGTACGGGCTATGACCAGGTTACCGGCCTCGGCTCCGTGAACACCGCGACCCTCTCCACTGCCATCACTGCTGCGGCAGCGGCTGCCGCCAAGACCCCGACCGTCACCATTCAGGAGACGTCCTTCACCACCACCTCCGCGTCGTTTGTCATCAGCGTCTCCGGCAACGACGGCACCACCCCGACCGGAACGGTCAGCGTTTCAGTCGACGGTGGCACCGCAACCAGCCTTACCCTTGCTTCCGGTGCTGCCACGTATACCGCGTCCGGCCTAGCGTCGGGCACGCACACCCTCAAGGCGGTCTATTCCGGTGATGGAACCTACGTCACGGCGACCAACACGTTCAGCTTCACTACCAGCAGCACAGCCGCGTCGTTCACCCTCAGCGTCAACCCGACGGCGCTAACGGTCGCCACCGGCGGCTCGGGTACGGCGACGCTCACCCTCGCCTCCACCGGCTACACCGGTCTGGTCGTCTACAGCCTCGCCCCGGCTTCCGGTTCCGCGACGCTGCCGGGTTGCTTTACCGGTGCCAACGGCGACTACACCTCCTCCAGCAGCAGCATCGCACTCGACACCGGCGTTACCGCGGGCAGCAGTGTCAGTGCGTCCATCAAATATCACGCGGTCACCACGGGCTGCGCGTCGCTCTCGCAGATCGTTCGACCGGCAAACGGCATCCTTACCGCGTCCACCACCGACAACGAAACGCACCTGCCGTGGACGGCTTTTGCTTTCGGCGGTTTCCTGCTTGGCGGCCTCGGGCTGCGGCGTAACGGCCGGGCGCGGCTGCTCTTCACGGGTTTGCTTGCGGTCGCCTTTACCGTGGCGGTGCTGGGGGCCACCGGCTGCGGCAGCGGCGGCACTCCGCTGACCACGACAACCACTCCGACGACCGGTACCACCGCCACGACGTACAACTACGTGGTCACGGCGACTGCTTACCCCTCCGGTTCGGTCACCGGCACGGCGAACCTGGCCATCACGGTCCAGTAGCTTGAACGGGGCAAGCGGAGATCTCGCCTCGGCAGGGTCTCCGCTGCCGTTCAGAACACGCGGGACGGGAAGTACCCTCGACAGAACAGGCAGCGTTCACCGGGCGCATGGGTGGTGCGCCTGTGGATTTTGCGGTATTATTGAAGAGTTGTCCTAGCCGTGCACCCGCGCCGTTAAGAGCGCCGCCCAGAGCGTAGCCCGGGACATCCACTTTACAGCTCAGGACGAGGGCAGGAACTCGGGCCCTCCGAAGCAGGAGAAGCAGTTCCATGCCAAAGCGTACCTTTCAGCCAAACCGCCGCCGCCGCGCCAAGACCCACGGTTTTCTTACCCGCATGAAGACCAAGGCCGGTCAGAACGTGCTCAACCGCCGCCGCGCCAAGGGCCGTCACAAGATCGCCGTTTCCGCCGGCTTCCGCGACTAGTTCCACACCTTTTCTCGCAAACGGGCAGACCCTGCGTCTGCCCGTTTGCCGTCGTACCGGCAAGCCTGTGGCGAACTCTCTCCATTTCGAACCAATTGCGGTGAAGCCGGGTCTGCCGCGTAGCGCCGCTCAATTGCGCCTGCGCCGTCACGCCGATTTCCAAACGGTCTACAAGTTGGCACGCAAGCAGTACGCGAAAGAAATGAGCTTCTTCTTCGCACGCCGTCCGCAACTTACGCCCGCAACGGCAGAGGTGCAGCCGATCGGCACCGGCATGGCGCAACCGCAACGGCGACCCTGGCAGCCGCCGGTAGTCGAGGGTCCACGCGTCGGCCTCACGGTTGGCAAGGTACTGGGCAAGGCGCACGACCGCAACCGCATCAAGCGCCGGCTGCGTGCCGCGGTCCGCCAGCATGCAGCGCTGCTTGCGAACCTGCCGGTTGATGTCGTCCTGCACCCGAAACGGTCCG
>CBAAAH010000062.1:0-10841 GCA_964658865.1 uncultured Granulicella sp. | reverse complement strand
ACGGCAAGCGCGTCGCCCAATGCCATCTGCATGGTCGTGCTGGTGGTGGGAGCAAGCGAATCGGGGCAGGCCTCGGCGGTGTCCGGCAGCAGCAGAACAGCGTCTGCCGCGCGCGCCAGGGTGCTTTCCGCATGAGACGTACTGGCGATGAGCGGCACACAGAAGCGCCGGGTATAGGCGATCAGGTCGGCCAGTTCCGCCGTTTCGCCAGACCAGCTTAGAGCGAGGACCGCGTCCTCCGGCCGCACCATGCCCAGGTCGCCGTGACTTGCATCGCTGGGGTGAACGAAGTGGGCAGGTTTTCCGGTGGAGGACAGGGTCGCGGCAATCTTGCGCGCCACGTGGCCACTTTTACCCACGCCGGTCACGATCACTCGTCCAGTCGCGGCGGCCAGCACATGCACCGCCCGGCTGAACGGCTGGCCCAGCGACCCGGCAAGTGCGTCGTGCAATGCCTGTAGGCCGCGCAGCTCGCACGCCACAGTCGACACGGCAGAGGCGATGTCGTGCGCCGCGCGATCGCCTACCGGTGCATTTCTCGCGTCCTGTTCGCTCAAGCCTTCTCCTCGTGCGATGCCGCCCGCTTGGAGAGCGCGTCGAATTCCATCAGCTCCCGCAGCAACGGCTCCATCGCGCGTAGCGGCAGCATGTTTGGGCCGTCGCTCGGTGCGTGGTCGGGGTCTGCGTGCGTTTCGATAAAGATTCCGGCAACGCCGACCGCCACCGCCGCGCGCGCCAGCACCGGCACGAACTGCCGCTGGCCGCCACTCGATCCGCCCTGGCCGCCGGGCTGCTGCACGCTGTGCGTCGCGTCGAAGATCACCGGGTATCCGGTTGCTGCCATGATCGGCAGACCGCGAAAGTCGCTGACCAGCGTGTTGTAGCCGAAGCTGGTGCCGCGCTCCGTCAGCAGCACACCGCCGGTCGCGCCCGCCAGTTTGGCCGCGACGTTGTTCATGTCCAGCGGTGACAGGAATTGTCCTTTTTTCACGTTGACCGCGCGCCCGGTGTCCGCCGCAGCCAGCAGCAGGTCGGTCTGCCGGCACAGGAACGCGGGGATTTGCAGGATGTCCACCACCTCGGCCACCGCGGCACACTGCTGCCGCTCGTGGATGTCGGTGAGCACGGGCAAGCCCAGCGTCTCGCGAATCTCCGCAAAGATGGGCAGCGCCGCCTCCAGGCCGAGACCGCGCTGCGCGTTCCCGCTGGTGCGATTGGCCTTGTCGAAGCTCGTTTTGTACACCAGACCGATGCCCAGGCGTGCGCAGATTTCCTTCAACGCCTGTGCTGTTTCGAGCGCGTGTGAGCGGCTCTCCATCTGGCATGGCCCGGCAATAAGCGCGAAGGGAAGCGCGTTGCAGAAGCGGACATTGCCGGCGGAGACGGTGTGCTGGATCGGTGCGGACATTGCCTTCATGCTATCCCGTGTGGCAGGGTGTACGCTGCCTGGGTGCTATGGCTTGGCCGGGGCAGGTGTACCCGTCGCAGCAGCAGGGCGAATCCCGGTAAACTGTGCCCCGATCATCTGCCATCTTCCCGCGCTGCGCTGCGCGGTAAAGACGGCACGCATTGCCAGTGTTCGCGTCGTGCCATCGGGCGCGGGCATGGTGTAGGTCAACTTCATTGCGTCGATTGCCGTGTCGCCAAAGACGCGCACCTGCTCCTCGCTCACCGACATAGGCGGCCACGGTACCTTCTTGTCGGGAGTGTAGAAGCCCAGAAAGCGGTCGTACGCGTCCACCTCGCCAGCCGGGGAAATCTCTACATACCGGTCGCTGAGGAGTGCCGCAAGCGCCGCTGGGTCATAGGCCTGCTCGGCCGCGCGAAAGCGGCTCACCAGGTTCGAAACTTCAGCCTCGGTGCTGCTCTGCGCCTGACCCGGCAGGGCGCAACTCGCCAGAACTCCAAACAACATCACTGCACTGAGACGATGGTTCACGCACAATCCTTTCTCGATGGGCGGCTTTACTCTAACGCAAGAATGTAGCGATGGCGTGCACAACGCGCTCCTGTTCGGCTTCGCGCAGCTCCGGGTAAATCGGCAGAGCAAGCACCTCCCGCGCGGCGCGCTCACTTTCAGGAAACTGGCCCTCGCGATAGCCAAGGTCCCGCAGCGCGTCCTGCAGGTGAAGCGGGACGGGGTAGTACACCTCCGAGCCGATTTTGTGCGCGGCCAGGTATGCTCGCAGCGCATCGCGGCGCGGCGCGCGGACCACGTACTGGTGCCACACGTGGGTGCCGCGCGGATCGGCTGTCGGGAGCGTGAGCCGGTTTTCCGTGATCGGACCGCTGAGGCCGGCCTGTTCGAAGAACTCGGTATACCGCGCCGCGATACGCTGCCGGGCCCGGTTCCACCCATCGATGTGGCGCAGCTTGACCAGCAGCACCGCCGCCTGCATGGTGTCCAGGCGGCTATTCCAGCCCACCTCATCGTGGTAGTAGCGCCGTCGCATGCCGTGGGCGCGCAGGGCCTTCGCACGCTCGCCCACGGCGGCGTCGCGTGCCGTCGTCATGCCGGCATCGCCCCACGCGCTCAGGTTTTTGGTGGGGTAAAATGAAAACGCCGCCGCATCGCCCAGCGCACCCGCATAGGTGCCCTTCCAGCAGGCACCAAAGGCCTGCGCGGCATCCTCCACCAGCAGCAATCCACGCTGGTTCGCAAGTGCGCGAAAACCATCCCAATCCGCGCACTGGCCGTACAGGTGCACCGGCATGATGGCTTTCGTTTCAGCGGTGAGGGCCGCTTCCGCCGCCGCCGGATCAAGATTGAAGCTTACCGGGTCGACATCTGCCAGCACCGGTTTTGCGCCTGCCCGCAGAATGCTGCTGACCGTGGCGAAAAACGAGAACGGCGAAGTGACTACCGCGTCTCCCGCGCCGATGCCCAGCGCCGCCATGGCCAGCCACAGCGCATCGGTGCCGCTGGCGCAGCCAACCGCCGCGGGAATCGCGTACTTCTGTTCCACCGCTGCTTCGAGCGCCCCGACCTCACGGCCAAGAATGAAGCGACCCGCGCGGCAAACCTCCAGTACCGCCGCTTCGATTTCCGGGCCGACGGCGTCGTACTGCCGCTGCAGGTCGAGCATGGGGATGGGCGTGGCGGTAGAGATTGCGGTAGGTGCAAGCGTCGAAGAAGTCACACCTTCATCGTAAGCCGCACACTCTGGAAGTGCACACCAGGCAGACGGATATGGTTCCATCTTCACCGCGCCCGATCGTGCCTGGGAGGGTTCCGAGCTTGAAGTGCGGTTGAAGGTGGGTTCACTCTTAACGCAACGTGGGTGCTTACAACCCGATCGCATTGCGTACTTCGGCCATGGTGGCGTCGGCCCGCTGCCTTGCCCGCGCCGCGCCACCGGCCAGAATCTCGCGCACCCTCTCCGGCTTCGCGGCGTAGTCGTTCCGGCGCTCCGCGATGGGTTCGATCTCGCGCAGAATCGAATCCGCGCACCAGCCCTTGCACTCGATGCAGCCGATGCCCGCGGTGCGGCAGCCGTCGTAAACCTTCGCCATTGTTTCGGGACCGCTGAAGACTTTGTGCAGATCGCCGACCGGGCAAACATCGGGGTTCCCGGGGTCGGTCCGCCGCACGCGTGCCGGGTCGGTCACCATGCCCTTCAGCTTCTTGCGCACGTCTTCCGGCGCGTCTGTCAGGCCGATGGTATTGCCGTAGCTTTTGCTCATCTTGCGGCCGTCCAACCCGGGCAGCCTGGGCGACGGCGTCAGCAACGCCTTTGGCTCGGGCAGCAACTGCTGCTCCAGCACGTTCTCGCTGATTTCGGCTTTCATCCGTTCTTTGTCGCTTTTCGCACCGGCAACTTCGGGCGTTACGGCGCTTTCGTAAAGCTGGTTAAAGCGCCGCGCGACCTCGCGCGTCAGTTCCACGTGCGCCACCTGGTCTGCGCCCACGGGCACAAAGTCCGGCTTGTAGAGCAGGATGTCCGCGGCCTGCAGCAGCGGGTAGCCCAGGAAGCCGAACGTCGCCAGGTCCTTTTCGCGCAATTGCTCCTGCTGGTCCTTGTACGTGGGAACGCGCTCCAGCCAGCTCAGCGGGGTAAACATGGCGAACAGCGTGTTCAGTTCGCTGTGCGCGGGCACGTCGCTCTGCTTGAACAGCACGCAGAGTTCGGGGTCTAGGCCGGCACCGAGGAAGTCCAGCGCGACGTCGAAGCTCTTCTGCCGCAGGTCGCCGGGCGAGGCGTAATCCGTAGTGAGCGCGTGGATGTCCGCGATAAAAAAGTAGCTCTCGTACTCATGCTGCAGGCGCACCCAGTTGTAGAGGGCACCCATGTAGTTGCCCAGGTGCAGTCGCCCGGTGGGGCGCATGCCGCTCAGGATGCGGCGTCGGTTTGTCGTCTCTGTCATGCCGAATCGAGAATAGCCGATTGATCGTCGGTCTGCTTACAGGCGAAACAGCAGGTGCAGAAAGAACAGGAGCACCGGCGTAAACAGGAAGCCCATCACGCGGCCTCCTACAAAAATCAGGATCAGCAGCGAGTACTGGCCGATGCGGTCGTAATTCTCGCGCCAGCCATACGGCAGAAAGTGTCGCAGCACGCGCGCTCCGTCCAGCGGAGGGATCGGAATGACGTTGAAGACTGCCAGCGACAGATTGACCAGAATGCCGCAGAACAGCAGCAGAATGACCGGGAACACGATGCCGCCGGGGTTTGCCGTGTCCATGCCCAGTGCCAGCGACACTGCCGCGCTGACGGCCTGTTCTCCGCCGGGTGCAAGGTGCCGCACTGCCACTAGCAGCAGCAGGCAAACGGCTGCGGCCAGCAGGTTACTGATGGGGCCGGCGATCGTCACCAGGATGTCGTCGCGCTTGTAGTTGCGTAGGTTGCGTGTTGTGACGGGCGTCGGCTTGGCCCAGCCGATGAGCGGCAGATGACTGAACGCCGCAATCAACGGCAGCACGACCGAGCCCAGTGGGTCAAGGTGCTTCGCGGGGTTCAGAGAAATGCGGCCCAGCATGCGGGCCGTCTGGTCACCGCAGCGCGACGCCATCCACGCATGCGCCGACTCGTGGATCGTGAAGGCAAAGATCAGCGCGACGAATTCAAACAGGATCAGGACGACGCTTTGGCTCATAGATTCTCGGAAACTGCTAGGCTAGGTTAGCAGTTTTGCGCAATGGAGGAAGCCGTGGTTACCGCGACCATCTTTGAAGCAAAAACGAACCTTTCTGAACTTGTTCGTCGTGCGCAGGCCGGGGAAGAGGTCATCATCACCTCGGGCCGCGATAAAAAACCGGTCGTACGGCTTCAAGCAGTTGAGCCCGCCCCCGAACCGAAGCGCCTCGGCATTATGTACGATCCGAATTTCCGCATCCCTGACTCGTTCTGGGACCCGCTTTCCGACGAGGAGTGTGGCCTGGCGGAACATCGGGGAGACCCGCTGTTCTTCAAGGATCCGGCTTGACGCTGCTGTTCGATACGCACACGCTGCTCTGGGCCTCGCTTTATCCAGAAGAACTAAGCCCCAGGGCACTGGCCTTGATCTCCGACCGGGACAGCCGCCTGTATGTTTCCGCGGCATCGCTTTGGGAGATTTCGACCAAGGTTCGCCTTGGAAAGTTACACATAGCTGAGCGATACGAAGCCGAGTTCCCGGACGTGATCGAGCGTGCCGGATACCATTTGCTCGATCTTTCCGCAACCGTATGTCTGCGAGCCGCGCGGCTCGCAGGTACGCATGGTGATCCATTCGACCGCCTTCTCGCTGCTCAGGCTTTAGAGCTTGACGGCGTAATCCTAAGCCGTGATCGAGTACTGGACAGCTTCGGCGTTCGCCGCCTCTGGTAGGTAGCCGCTATTCCAGCGAGAATACCGCGTACACCGTCGCGCTGCGCTCCACCTTGCGTGTGCTGATCGCGAGTGGCGCGGGTGCATCGGCTGATTTTGCGCGCATGCTCATCACCATCGGCATTGGACCGTGTACTTCTTGCGCCTGGTTGCTGGCGTATAGCAGCGGTCCGATGTGGGTGTGCAGACCCTCGGCCATGCCTGCGGCGATGCTTTGCGCGTGCGCCAACGCCTTGCTCGCGGCCTGCCGCTCCAGTTGCGCCGTGTCCTTCATTTCCCAGTCGATGCTGCCGCTTTGGTTGGCTCCGGCCTTTACCGCCACGTCCAGAATCTTTGCCGCGTCGTCAGGAACGGTGCGGACGGACCAGCTCTGCGTCAGCTTGAAGCGCATGCCCTTCAGCGCGGGCGGCTGCTTTTGCAGTTCGTATTCACTCAGCGGGTTTAGTCCCTGGTCCTGGCTTTCAATCGCATCCCTGGCGACGCCGGCCTGCAGCAGGGCCGCCATCACGGCGTTGGATCGCTGCGACCCCGCCGCGTAGGCAGCCTGCTCGTCCGCGCCATACGTCTCAAAGCCCACGCGAAGCACGGCCACATCTGCCAGTGCGCTTGCGGAATCCGTCGCCGTTACCGCCAGCGTCCGGTTGTCCTTGTTGATCTGGATGGTTTGCGCGCCGGCAACAACGGCAAGTGAAACGGCGATTCCCACGGCAACACCACGCAGCACAGGCTTCATCGGGCGTCCTCTTTCGGGTCCCGCTCCGCCGCCTGCAGCAGGCGGCAGAGCGTAACCTTGTGCTTCGACGCGCGATGCGCCTGTTTCGTCTTCTCGTCCGGCAAGGCGTGTCCCGGTGGCGGCGTGCCCACCCGGTCGCGCGCATTCCGCTTTACGGCCTTCGTGACAGAGAAGATCGCCGGTCGTTTTCGTTTCGACATGGAGAACCCTCCTCTTTCAGCATCGCATCCCGTGCCGTCGCGAGCATAAAATCACGGGGGAGCCGCACCTATGGAAGAACGTGATTTTTTCGACGAGAAGACCGAGCAGCGTATCCACACGCTGAGTTGCACCAAGTGCGGCAAGGCGGGCGATTATTCGCTCACCTGGCTTGTCCGCCGCAAGAAAAGACAGGTGCCTCAGCGCGCCGACGAGCGCGACCGCGCACGCTTTGCCAAGGCCCAGAGCTACATGGTGCTGCGCGACGATATGGCCACCTGCACCAACATCCGCTGCCGTAAGCACTTTGAGATCAGTGGACTCAAAACCATGGCCTTTCTGGATGACCAGCCACAGGTGCAGCAATAGGGGTTTTCCTCCAGTCCAAGCTGTGATGTACTAGCAGGGACAAGTTACGACAGAATGCAGGTCTCCGTATGGAGATCGAAAGGTGAATACAAGCGATGGCGAACCTTCGGCTACCGGCAGACCAGCGAAATCTCACACCCCACGACGTCGAAGTGATTGACGCGCGCCACCGCCGCGGCCAGTTGCTGCTCGTTCTTGGCTTTCAGGCGCTCATCGTTACGGGCATTCTGTGCCTGTGGGTCGGCCAGGATCTCACCTATTCGCCAGGGTTTCATCGGCCTATCGCGTTCTGGGCGGCGACGACCGGCCTGCTTTCGTTGGTTTGCCTGCTCTCCGGCCTGGGGCTGCGTGGTGGCAAGCACGAGTTCTTAAGCTATTAACCCCTTAAGCTTTCCGCTGTATGAGAGCAGGACCCGTGCCCCGTGCGCGGGTCCTTCTGCTTTGGGGCAGGTATCAAATCTGCCCTTCCTGCATCCAATCGTCGGAGGCTCCAGATTGGCAATGCTCGCACCCATGCCGGAGCTCGACACGATTCCCAGCCTGCGACCCTTCGCCCCGGCTGCCAGTTCTTCTGCAACACGCCTTCGCGATCGATATGGTCGCGCTATTACCGACCTACGCATCTCTGTCACGGACCGCTGCAATTACCGGTGTGTGTATTGCCGCGAGGGCGAAGGCGAAAATCAGGTTGCGGAACTGCCCATCGAGGCGTATCGCCGCATGATTCACCTGCTGGTCGGCATGGGCGTGGAAAAGGTGCGGCTTACGGGGGGTGAACCGCTGTTGCGCCGCGGCCTGCTCGACCTGATCCGTGAGGTTCGCCAACTGCATTGCGCCTTTGACGGCGAGGGCCATCCCACGAACGACGGTGCGCCGATTGAGATTGCACTCACCACCAATGGCCATCTGCTCGCCGGCATGGCAGCCGATCTTAAGCATGCCGGCCTGGACCGCATCACCGTCAGCATGGACGCGGTCGATCCCGAAACGTTCGCACGCATCACCCGCGTTCCCCGCTCGTTTGAGCGTGTCCTTGAGGGCATTCGCACGGCCCGGCGCGTCGGGCTTGCACCGGTCAAGGTGAACTGTGTGCTGCTGCGTGGCTGGAACGACGACCAGATCGAGTTGTTCGGCGAGTTCGCGCGCAGGGAAGACGTTATTTTTCGGTTTATTGAATTCATGCCGCTGGAAGAAGACCGTATCTGGTCTCCGGAAGTGATCGTGCGCGAGGTGGAGATCGTGGAGCGGCTGAACCACGTCGCTCCCGTGGTTCTACTGCCGCCGAACCACCCCAGCGAAACGGCGCGGCGCTATGGTTTTGCCGATGGCGTGGGAGAAGTGGGCATCATCGCACCGGTATCACGCCCCTTCTGCGGCCACTGTTCGCGCATCCGGCTCACCAGCGACGGCAAGGTGCGCACCTGCCTGTTCAGCCAGACCGACCACGATCTGTACGGCCGCATGCTGCAGGGGCAGACCGATGACGAACTGCAACTTTATCTGCGTCAGGTCGTAGAAGGAAAAGAACGGCGCCATCACATCGGGGAGCCCGGATTCCTCAAGCCGTCGCGCAGCATGGTTCACATCGGTGGGTAAAAGATGCTTCGTTGCCTTACATGGCAGTAAATCAGATGAATCGATATGGCGCGTTTGTGGGATAGGGAAACTTCTTCCCCCTGGTCTACGTTGTTGTTGAAAGGCGGCTGCGCGCAAGCGTGTCTGCACACATAAGGATCGAGCGGGGCCGCACCTCCAGAGCAGGGCCCGTCGGCGGAGATCAATGGTCGGAAGGCAATCAAAGCGGGAACGCCAACGCGAACTCGCGCTTACGCAGGCGCTACAGCAGGACTACACGCGGCTGTTCGTCGACGTGGCGCGTGCGTTGACCTCGACCTTGCAGCTTGAGGTCGTGTTGACCCACATTATGGAAAAAATGGCCCAGTTTTTCGGCAACGAACGCTGGTCCATGATGCTGGTCGACCGGGAAAAGAACGATCTGTACTACGTCATCGCGGTCGGGGAAGATTCAGACAGCCTGCGCGGCCTGCGTGTACCGCTGGGCGATGGCATCGCCGGCTGGGTCGCGCTCACCGGCAATCCCATGGTCGTGCCCGACACCACCGTCGAGCCCAAGTGGATTGAGTTCGAACGGAAGCATCCCGGTCTGTCCGTCCGTTCCATCGCGTGCGTGCCGGTGCGTTCGGCGCAGGGTGTCGTCGGCGTCATCCAACTGCTCAACTCCAAGATCGACCTTCTTTCGGATACCTCCATCCAGTTCCTGCGCGTGCTCTGCGATTTCTCGGCCATCGCCGTCCGCAATGCCGCAGATATGAAGCGTATTCATGAGCTCAGCATCACCGACGATTGCACGGGCCTGTACAACGCGAGGCACCTGTACACCCTGTTGGAAGAACATCTGCAGACTGCGGCGGAGCGTCCGTTTTCGCTTCTCTTCTTGGACCTGGACCACTTTAAAAACATCAACGACGTGTACGGCCACTTGGTCGGCAGCCGGCTGCTGGCGGAGGTTGGCACCATGATCAAAACGTGTGTCGGCGAGGCAAACCCGTCGTTTCGCTACGGCGGCGACGAGTTCGTTATCCTGCTGCCCGACCACGACAAAGAGCAGGGAACCGCCATGGCGACCCAGCTTTTTCAAGCCATGCGCAACGCCAGATTTCTGCAGGATGCAGGTGTCCCGCTTGCCCTCCGTGGTTCCTTCGGCATGGCCACCTACCCCGAAGACGGCCGCACCCTCGAACGCATCATCAAGGCCGCCGACGACATGATGTACCACGTCAAAGGCTCAACCCGCGACAACCTCGCGGTGGCGGGCGTCGGCCTGCAGTTTCCCCCGGGCACCATCGACGGCGAACCCCAGCCGGAATAACGCAGGCGTACACTGACTTCCATGGAGTACACCTTCGCAGGCCTGCCACTTCCGCTGCGCATCAAGCCTCCGTACCCGCTGACGGACGAGGAGCTGATCCGATTGAGCCGGGAGCATCAACCGGTTCCCATCGAGCGAGATGCCGAAGGGTATCTTCTTTTTATGACTCCAGCCGGCAGCATCAGCTCGAACAAGAACGCGTATCTTTCGGCAATGCTCTACGTTTGGGCAGAAGAAGACGGGAGCGGCGTGAGCTTCGATTCCAGTGGAGGCTTTACTTTGCCCGATGGCTCCATGCGCGCTCCCGATGGTGCCTGGATTCCCCTCGACCGTTGGAACGCGATTTCCTACGAGCAGCAGGTCCGCTATGCACCGATTTGTCCAGACTTCATCATCGAATTGCGTTCAGAATCCGACTCGTTGGCGGAACTGAAGTCCAAGATGGAATCGTGGATCATCAACGGTACCCAACTTGCCTGGCTGCTTGATCCGTTCGAGAAAGCTGTCACGGTATACCGTCCCAATCGCGAGCCCGAACGCCTCGACACACTCTCCGAGATTGCCGGAGAAGGCCCGGTCGCCGGCTTCGTTCTGCCGCTGGATCGCATCTTTCGGTAGTGCTCGCAGTTTGCGTCACGCCTTTGATAGGCGTACGGGTTGCGTCGCAGTCAATCTTCTGCCATACTCATCGAAGTGCTGTGAGCCTCCTTGCGCGTCTTTGACCGCCGGTCCTCACGTACTCCGCAGCCGGAAAAGGAAACTTCTCCGACTGTGTCCATCACCACGGCCGAACGGCTCATTCCCCGCAGCAGTTGAGTAAAAGCAATTCGGGATGGGTTCAGCG
>CBAAAH010000061.1:0-10854 GCA_964658865.1 uncultured Granulicella sp. | reverse complement strand
CGATCACTCCATAATTCTCACCCGCGAACAGAGGGCGAAGGCGAACAAATCTACGTCGCGAACCCGAGCGAGCAACCCACTTGTGCAAGGCGGCCTCCTATGGTTCCAGTACGGCCTTAATGGCCCAGTGTTGCAGGCATGCGCTCACTAATGGTTCGCGTGGGGTGCGGTTTTCGCGATCTCCTCCGTTCGCCTCCGATACAGGAGAACCGCATCAGCCGGCGCACCTACTGAATCGGTACTCGTCCGAACGACGGTTCGAACGTGCAACTTTTTTGCAGCATCATCCGGCGAAGGCCGGTACCTGAAAGGAATTGTCCTACCATGGAAGACACGCTGAAGAAGACAGAAGAAACCCTCCGCGGACTCATCGAAGTCCTGATCGACAGCCAGAAAGGCTTTCAGGATCTCGGCGACCACCTGCAGGATGAGACCCTGAAGCGCTACTTTCTAGCCGAGAGCCTGAAGCGTGCGTCCTTCCGTGGCGACCTGGAAGATACCCTCCACAAGGAAGGCGTCAAAGACGTTAAGGAATCCGGTACTGTCGCGGGGACGCTGCACCGCACCTGGGGCGACCTGAAACAGAAGCTCGGTGGCACGGACCACACGCTGCTTGAGTCTGCCGAAAGCGGAGAAGACGTCATCAAGAAGGCATATGCCGAGGCTTTGAAACTCGAGTTGCCTCTGCCCGTGCACCAGCTTCTCAGCACGCAGGCCGCGCACATCCAGACCTCGCACGATTATGTCAAGGCCGCGCGCGACAGTCGCAAGTCGTAACCCACCCCACATGCAGCAATGCCCCGCTCGTTGCGGGGCATTGCTGTTTCTGAAGGAAACCATGAGCAAAGCCCTGTACCGCACCGGCCTCCTCGCCCAATCCCTGCTCTACCTTGGTGCCGGCATCAACCATTTCTGGCATCCCGGGTCCTACCTCGCCATCATGCCGCGACATTACACGCATCCCGTTGAGTGGATTCAGTTCACCGGAGTGGCAGAGATCGCCGGTGCCGTCGGCCTGCTCGTGCCGCAGACTCGCCGCGCCGCGTCATGGGGAATTATTCTCATGCTCCTCGGCTACTTCGACGTCCACTTTTATATGCTGCGCCACGCGCGGGAGTTCGCACCCATCCCCAGGTGGGCGCTCGCAGCCCGGATTCCGCTGCAGTTCGTTCTGATTGCCTGGGCTTACGTTTACGCCCGCAGGTCAGTCACGACGTAAACACCCACTCTGAAAAGTGGGTGCCTTCGCTTCGGTTCTGTAACCGGCTACGGGTGCAGGTGCAGCCACACCAGCATGCCCGCGCCCAGCAGGATGCGGTAGACCGCAAACGGCGCAAATCCATGCCGCGTGACCCACTTTAGAAACCATGCCACTACAACGTAAGCCACGATGAACGACACCGCCATGCCGATGATCAGCACGATCCAGCGCTCCGGCCCCATGACCAGCGGCGCAATCGCCTCCGCGCCAAGCTCAGTCGCCTTCGGGTGAATGGCTTTCAGAAGCGAGTAGCCGGTCGCCGCGACCATGGTCGGAATCGAGAGCAGGAACGAGAACTCCAGCGCCGTTTCCCGGTTCATCCCGGCAATCTGCCCCGCGGCGATCGTCGACATCGACCGCGACGTCCCAGGAACAATCGCACTGAGCACCTGGCAAAGCCCGATCCAGATCGCCTGTCCGAAATTCATCTGCTCCACGTGTATAGTCGACGCTTCACGCCGCTCCGCCCACGCGTCCACAATCCACATCACCACGCCGCCGATCAGCAGCGCAAGGGCGATGACCCGCAGGTTTTCAAGGTTCGCGCCGACCATCTTGGTCAGCAGCTTTGCCGGAATCGCCGTGCATACAAACGCTACCAGCGTCAGTGTCAGCGGATGCGTCAACCACGTCTTGTTTCCACGCTCGCCGTTGGGAAAGGTGCGGAACATGCGCACGATCCGTCCCAGGAAAAGCAGCATCAACGCCAGGATCGCGCCAAGCTGGATCACGATCGTGTACATCTTCCAGTATGGATCGGTAAGAGACACATGCAGCAGAGCCTCTGCGATGCGCAGGTGCGCCGTCGAGCTCACAGGTAGAAACTCGGTGAGTCCCTCGACAATGCCGAGGACTACAGACAACAGGTAATCGTTCAAGAAGCCGGACCTCGAGACAGGGAACTGTTCCGTTCCATCTTAGCGGGGAACTTCAAGAAGCGCGTGAAGGAAGCACTCAGTCGCGATCGCTGCCGTAGGTGGCGATGCCCTGATCCAAGCGAAACACCAGTGCCGCCGACCGGGCCGCATAATCCGTCGATGCGAACCGGGCCTGCATCTGGTCGTTCAATCCATGCGCATGGGCCGCTGCTCCGTCGGCCTTTTTCTTGTTTTCCTCCGCCGTGTACATGCTCACTAGCACGCCCTGCCGATACGTCGCGTTCCATAGCGCCTGCGCGGTCTTCGGCCCGTCTGGAAACTGCGAGGCATACTTCTCATACACGGAGCTTTCGAGCGCCGGGCACTTTGGCAAACCCTGCCAGTCGCCGCACATCTTTGCGTCCAGCAGGTCATAGGCGGCCAGAGCGGCGTACTTCGTCCCGGCCTGTGTCTTCACCACTTTTTTCAGCGCATCCTGGTAAATCGCAGGTCGATTGCCCGGTTCGGGGTCGTGGAACGACGGCAACGACCGCGCATCGAACCACTCCTCCTGCCAGCGAATATCCGCCGACCGCCACGCACTTTCACCCGCCAGCGGCGACTGCGGAAAGTACTCCGGCACGCGTCGATACAGCAGGTGCGCCTCGCCCGCGGCCAGCTTGGGCGCATGCGGCTCGCTTGCCGTTGCCTCTGACGTGGCCGCCGCGCCGTACAGCAACCGGTCGCCGTTCGGTGTGGCGGCGCTCACCACGCCCTTGTCGCGAATCCAGCCGGAGCGGGGAATCGCGTTCTCATCGACGGAAAACTCCGGCTCGTCAGCCTCGTTCTTTTCTTCCACATTCGTATTTGCGAAAACTTTAACCCATGGCCCAGACCGCTCGATCACGACCACCTCATTGCCCGGCGAAACCTCCGACACCTTCTGCGAATCCGCATCCGGGTTCACGTAGACCGTTGCGGTGTGCAGCACGGTGGCGCGCTCACCAGCGCGCTGTTGCTTTTGGGCGTGGGTGGCAAGCGGCGCAAGGGGAAGGAGCAGGGAACAGGCAAGCAGTGGGCGCATAGCTCATTAGACGCGCGGCAGCTAGGCCTCGGCCAGCATCAACTCTTCTTTCAGTGCCGGATCGATGTTGCCGCCGCTCACCACGCACACCACAGTCTTCGTTTCCGGCAATTCGCTGGTGTGGAACAGAATTGCCGCCAGGGTCACGGCTCCACTCGGCTCCGCAACCAGGCTCGTGGCCGTCAGCAGCATGCGCGTCGCGTCCAGAATCTCCTCTTCGGTCACCGTCACGATGCCGTCGACATACTTCAAAATCTGCGCGAAGTTTAGGTCTCCCAGTCGCTGCGTGCGCAGGCCGTCCGCGATGGTCTTCGCGGTCTGCGTGCCGGCCCACTCGGTCAGCGTGCGTGTATCGAAACTCTCTTTCGCATCGCCTGCGAGCGCCGGTTCCGCACCCCACACCTTCACCCGCGGTAGCGTCTCTTTTGCCGCCGTCGCGATTCCGCTCAGCAGGCCGCCGCCGCTAACCGGCGACAGGATAAGCTCGACCTCCGGCATGTCCTGCACGATCTCCAGGCCGCACGTGCCCTGGCCGGCAACGATGAACGGATCGTCATACGGCGGCACCAGCACGCCGCCTTTCCGCGCCAGCACATCGTTCGCCATGGCGATGCGATCGCTGCTCGTCGGTCCACACAGCAACACCTCGGCACCAAGCGCAATGGTTGCATCCCGCTTTACACGAGGTGCAGCCTCCGGAATGACGATGGTCGCGTGCACGCCCATGGCACGTGCCGCATAGGCCACCCCCTGCGCGTGGTTACCGCTAGAATGCGCGACCACGCCATCCTTCAACTCATCCGCGGTCATCGACGCGATCTTGTTGTACGCGCCGCGCAGCTTGAAGCTGCCGATGGGCTGCTCGTTTTCCGCCTTCAGCCAAATCTCCGGCAACGCGTCGGGCAGGCTGAAGCCAAGCGCGCGCAGCAGGTCGGTGTCCAGACGGTACAGGCCGGTGCGTACGGCAACGCCTTCCAGCCGTTGTGCGGCAGCTTCGATATCGGCAAGGGTCACGAGAGTCATGGTGCGATTGTCGCAGGTCTCGCTACCGTTCGGCCGCATGCAGCACCAGCGCCATGAAGTGCACCAGCTTCCACGTCTCCCACGCGCCCGGTGCCTTCTGCATGTCCAGGTGGCTCAGCACCGGGCTCACAAGCGCGGCCTGCAGCGTGGTGGCACGCAGTTCGCTCGCCATCCAGAGCGTTTCCGCGGCAGGAATGATGTTATCCGCCTCGCCATGCAGCAGGAAGACGGGAACCGTCAGTTCGCCCAGGTGCAGTTCCGGCGAAAGACCGGCCATTTCCTTGCGATGGCGCAGTTCGCTGGTCTGCAGCATGATACGAACGGTGCCGCTTCCGGCATCCATCAGCTCTGCCGCTTCGCCCTGCTGCCGGGGCGTGAGCTGCTCCATGGCGGCAAGTTCGGCAGCCTTGTCCTCATACAAATGGGCGCGCAGCACGCTACGAATGCCGTTGACGTCAGGCGTGGGAACGAACTCTTCCACGTGTTCATACTCGAGCACGAGCGGGCCGTATTCGTGCGCGGGCAGCAGTTCCATCGACCCGTCCGGTCGGGCCGCTTCGCCGGTGCGATAGTAGCTGGCGACACGGCCCATCGCACCCTGCGATCCCACGGCGAAGACCAGTTTCATGCTCGGCCGGTATGCGGGATTTGCCGCCGCAACCAGGCTGAGGCCGCCGGAAAAGCTCAGCCCCATCACGCCGACGGGCTTGCCCTTGCGCTGTGCGAACCATCGCGCAGAGGCACCGATCACGTCGATGCTGGCTTCGCTCACACGGTAATCCTTGATGGCGGGAAGCTCCGGAGTCAACACCTGCAGGCCGCAGGAGGCCATGGCGGCGGCAAAGCTCATCAGGCGCGGCTCGTCCATGCCGAGGTGGTGGACGCCGTGAAAAACAACGAGACCGGGTGCGTTTGGATGATGGACAGGTGTGTACAGGCGTGCGCGAACGGGGCCGGATGCGGTCTGGAAGGTGAGTTCCTGCGTGGTGAGGGGCTCCGTCGCGAGTGTCTTCAGCGGACCGGGAAGCCTATCGCCGCTAACGGTTTTCAACACTGCGACAGCCTGCAGGTGGACGTGAATCCAGGGCCACAGGAGGACGCCGACGATCAGGCACACGGCGAAAGCGACGGCAATGGGAAGACGCCAGGCGCGCAGGGTCGTCTGTGCACGATCGTAGCGTTGCCGCAACATGCCGCGACCCGTGGCGGCGACGCCGACATCACGGTGCCGACGTGTTTCAAGCGAGCGAGGCCTTGGAAAACGCCGTGCCATGTGCGATTGAACCTTTTGCGGAAGATGGGGAACATTGGCCTGAGAAAGAGAACCCATGCCTCAGAAACGAGACATGGGGCACCTGTTCGGCATGGTTTGAAGAGGGTTAGATTTCCATCACGATGGGCATGATCATTGGCCTGCGCGCGGTGCTCTTCTGAATGTAGCGCTTCAGGTCGGCGCGTACTTTTTCCTTGATCAGCATGTAATCGCGCTTCTCTTCGGCGGAGCTGTTTTCCATGGTGCGCGCGATGATCTGCCGCGCCTCGTGGATCAGGCCCTGCTCGTTCACGGCGAAGCCGCGCGTCACGATCTCCGGCGGCCCGGTCTGCTTGCCTGTCATCTTGTCGATGGTGATGATGGCGAGCACGAGGCCGGCCTCGCTAAGGTGCTTGCGGTCGCGGATGATTAGCTCTTCGACCACATCGCTCGTGGAACCGGAGTCGATCAGCACGCGTCCACTCGCCACCTTGCCGCTGATGTCGGCGGTCGTCGGCGTCACGCTCAGCACCATGCCGTCTTCAATCAACACGGCTTTTTCCGGAATGCCGGTGCCCATGGCGACTTCGACGTGCTGCGTCAGATGGCGGTAATCGCCGTGTACGGGCACGAAAAACTTCGGCCGCAGCAGGTTGATCATCAGCCGCAGCTCTTCCTGCGAACCGTGGCCGCTCACGTGAATGAGGCCGTTGGTGCCGCCATCCTGAATGACTTTGGCCTTGCGGCGGTACAGGTGGTCGACGACGTTCCCGATGGCCTTTTCGTTGCCGGGAATCACGCGCGATGAGAACAGTACCGTGTCGCCCGCGTCGATGCGCGCGTGCTTGTGGTTGTCCACCGCGGCTCGACTCAGCGCGCTCATGGGCTCGCCCTGCGTTCCGCTGATCAGCACCATCACCTTTTCCGGCGGCAGGTCCTTAACCTGGCCGCTGTGGATCATCAGTCCCGGCGGCGGATCGATGTAGCCCAGATCCTGCGCGATCTCGGTCGAATTGTCCATCGACCGGCCGATGAGCGCGACCTTGCGGCCGTGCTTGTGCGCCAGTTCCAGCGCCAGCTTGATGCGGTGAATCGAAGACGAGAAGCAGGAGAAGAACAGCCGGCGCTCGGTGCGCGCGAAGATCTCGTCCAGTCGCGGCTTCACGGCAAGCTCACCGGGCGTGTAGCCAGGCCGGTCGACATTCGTCGAATCCTGCAAGAGCAGCAGCACGCCTTCCTTGCCCAGTTCGGCAAAGCTCTGCAGATCAAACGGCTTGCCGTCCGGGCTGCTGAGGTCGATCTTAAAGTCGCCGGTGTGCACGATGGTGCCGATGGGCGTCTTGATGGCCAGCGCTACGCAATCTACCAGCGAGTGCGTCACGCGGATGGGCGAGATGCGGAACGGCCCCAGATCGAAACTCTGGCCCGGCAGCATCTCGATCAGGTCGGCATCGTCGAGCAGCTTGTGCTCTTCAAGCTTGCCTTCGACATACGTCAGCGTGAATTCCGTGCCGTAGACCGGGACCTTGAGTTCGCTCAAAATCCACGGCAGGCCGCCGATGTGGTCTTCATGACCGTGGGTAAGCACGATACCGCGAACTTTCTCACGGTTTTCGACCAGGTAGGTGATGTCCGGCACGACGATATCCACGCCGAGCAGTTCATCTTCAGGAAACATCAGGCCGGCGTCGATGACGAGGATGTCATCCTTCCACCGGATCGCCATGCAGTTCATGCCGAACTCGCCCAGGCCACCGAGCGGGATTACTTTCAGGGTTTCAGTATTCATTCATCTTCCATGCTAGCAGCGTCGGTCCATCCCAAACGAAAACGCCTTCGCAGACGGACCGCAAAGGCGCGCTTTGAACGTGGATTGAGCTTAGCGCAGCAAATCTTCCAGCACCGTCGAAAGCTCCGTCTTTTCATCGCGGTACTTCACAATAATGGGTGTGTACACGCTCAGGCCGGTCATGCTGCCCTTGCTGATGGCGCGCGATCCTGGCACCACGACTGCACCGGCAGGAATGATGAGCGGCTGTTCCGCCGTCGCGCGCAGTACGGTGTCGTGGACCACGTCGTAGACCGGTGTGCCGCGCGTCAGGATGGTTCCCGCCGCCAGCACCGCGCCCTGGCGTACGATGGTGCCCTCGTATACGCCGCTGTTGCCGCCGACCAGCACATCGTCTTCCAGAATGACGGGCGTTGCGTTGACCGGCTCCAGAACACCGCCGATCTGCGCCGCCGCGCTCAGGTGCACACGCTTGCCCACCTGCGCGCAACTGCCGACCAGGGCGTGCGAGTCGATCATCGTGCCTTCGTCCACATACGCACCCACGTTGACCCACATGGGCGGCACGCAGACCACGCCCTTGGCCAGGTACGCACCGCTGCGCACGCTCGACCCGCCGGGCACCATGCGCACGCCGTCTTCCACGGCAAAGGTGCGTGCCGGGTAGGTGTGCTTGTCCACATAGGCACCGCCGTCCATCGTCACCATGCTGCCCAGCCGGAAACCGAGAAGGATGCCGCGCTTGACCCAGGCGTTCACGCGCCAGCCCAGCGGGTTCGTTGCATCCGGCTCGGCGGAGCGCACTTTGCCGCTTTCCAGCAGCGCGCGCAGTTCATAAAACGACTCCAAGGCCGCGCGTTCACTGGTTGCGGCCGCGCCCTGCGCAAACCAGTGTTCAATCCGTTCTTCCAGCGACTGCACCACGCCTGCCTCGTCCAATTCCGTGTCCTCAACTTCAACATCGATCATCGGTACAGTCTATCAACGCGCATCGAACTGGAGATGAAGTATCCCACCACGCCCGATGGGCGCTATTTCGTCGTGCGCGGCAGGCTTTGGCGATGCAGCAATCCCGCTCCTGCCGAAGCCGCGGCGTGCAGAACTGGTGCGCTCGCTTCTGCTTGCACGATCCGCAAAAGGTCGTGCCATGCGCGCCGGAAACCTCGCCGAGCGCGAACAGTCACGGCAGGCGGTCGATCATGCAAAGCACGCGCTGGGAGAGCGTGGCAAGCCGTGGTGGGGCGACGGTGCCCCCGACTGGAACAGGCATCTCGTTGCGAATTCGCCCTATGCCGCGTGGTTTGAAGCTCTGCCTACTGCCGACGAATAAAACTCTCTGCACTGCCCTCCGCAGGATCGACGAAGTGTACGTCCTTCGGATCGCGACGCGGTGTGTCGATGGCCAGAAATACCAGCGGCTCTTCCAGCAGCACCGGCATGGCGTGTACGGCAAGCCGGGGAAAGACAAGCAGTGTTCCCGGGCCGAACTCGACCTCGTTCTGCGGGCTGCCGGCCCAGAAGCGGCCACGTCCTTGTACGACGAAGAGCCGTTCATCGCAGTGCTTGTGAAAGTGCGCCGGCGTGGCGCGATACACGCGGAAAAGACGTGTGCTGGCGTCGGGTGCGTCCGTCAGGTAGTGGTCCAGCAGCATCGTCTCCGCAGTGTCGGGAAACTTCGCCGCGAGGACAGCGATATCGAAATGGGCAAAGCCGTCGTGGGCACTCATGACATTTCTCCTGCGTGATGCGCCTGCGGCAAGGTTTCTTCGAGCGAACATCGCCGCCGCTTAGAGTGCGTTTGCCAGCGCCAGCAAACGCGTGCGCAGGGCGTCTTCCACCGGAACCATGGGCAGCCGCAACGTGGGCGTGGCGATGTGGCCCAGGTCGTACAGCAGAGTCTTGATGGGCGCCGGGTTCGGCTCGGCAAACAGTGCCGCCGTCAAGGCTGCCGCAGTCGCCGCAACGGCTTCTGCCGCCGGCCAGTCCGCGCGCCGGCTGTCGGCGACGATGGCCGCCACCGTGTGCGGCATGGCGTTGGCTGCGACGGAGATCAGGCCGTGGCCGCCGGCGCGCATCACCGGCACGGCAAGGTGGTCATCGCCGGCCATCACGGCAAATCCCGCGGGTGCGCCGGCAATCACGTCACCAATCTGCTGCAGGTTGCCGCTCGATTCCTTCACGCCGACGATATTGGGGATTTCCGCTAGCCGCAGGGTCGTCTCGGCTTCCAGGTTCGCTGCCGTGCGGCCGGGAATGTTGTAGAGCAGCACGGGCTTTCCGACGGCCAGCGCGATCGCTTCAAAGTGCAGGAACTGGCCGCGCTGGTTCGGTTTGGAATAGTACGGATTGGCCGACAGAATGCCGGTGACCCCGTCGATGCCGGCCAGTGCCGCCGCGCGTCGAACGGCTTCCGCGGTGCTGTTATGCGTGCTGCCGGCGAAGATGGGAATGCGCCCGGCAACCTGCTCCGCAACGGTACGGACGACCAGCGCCGTCTCCTCTTCCGAGAGCGTGGCTGCCTCGCCCGTGCTGCCGCAGGGCACCAAAAAATCGATGCCGCTGCCAATCTGAAACTCCACCAGCGACCGCAGAGAGTCGAGATCGAGGGAGCCGTCTGCGAGGAACGGTGTGACGAGTGCGGTGCCTAGACCCTGAAGAGAAAACGATGCTTGCATGCCGCAGACGAGTGTACTGGAAAGCAGGGAGTCAGTGGTGGACGTCGAGCGACCCAGCAAATCAGCGGTCGGATAGCTGTGCCTCGAAAAGCCTCCCGTAGGCCGAGTTCCGGCACGATCCAGAGCAGCGTCACCAGCATGTTGAGCGCAAACGAAAGCAGCGGGTGGACGAACGATAGGGGGAACGCGACACCGTCGAAAAATGCATCCAGCAGGCCGGAGGGCATGGTGTGCAGAGTGTGGTTCGTCGCTGCGGCACCACCCTCGTCCCTGCTTAGACCCACTCTCCCTGGCGCATGAGCGTTTCGGCGGTGCCGTCCGGCAACATACCGTCGACATCGACTTCGCCCGAGCCGATCATCCAGTCCACGTGAATGAGCGAGCTGTTCGCGCCCTTCGCGGCCAGGTTTGTGTCGTCCATGGTCTCGCCCTCGCGAATGCACGTCGCGTATGCCTGGCCAAGCGCAATATGGCTGGCGGCGTTTTCGTCGAACAGCGTGTTCCAGAACAGCAGGCCACTCTGCGCAATGGGGGAACCGTGCGGCACAAGCGCAACCTCTCCTAGATGCGACGCGCCCTCGTCGACCGCGATGAGCTTGCGCAGCGCGTCCTGCCCGGCCGTCGCGTTCGCTTCGACGATCTTGCCGTTCTCAAACCGGCACTGGATGTTTTCGATCAATGTGCCCTGGTGCGACAGCGGCTTGGATGCGGAAACGGTTCCATCGACACGGTCTTTGTGCGGCGTGGTGAAGCATTCTTCGGTGGGGATGTTTGCGTTGCAGAAAATCCCGTTGGATCCGGTGCCGCCACCGCCGGCCCACAGGTGATCGTCGGCCAGGCCCACCGTTAGATCTGTCCCCGGACCTTTGAAGTGCAGGGCACGATAGCGTTTGTCGTTCAGCATGGTCACGCG
>CBAAAH010000060.1:0-10894 GCA_964658865.1 uncultured Granulicella sp. | reverse complement strand
TGATTTCGGTCGAAGCTTCTGAAGTAATAAAGCCCACCACAACATCGGGATAACTTGCCTGCACGCTGCGGGCAAAATCTTCACCGCCCATGCCGGGCATGTTCCAGTCCGACAGTGCCAGCTTGGGCGCATCAAGCTTCATCTTTTCCAGTCCCTCGACGCCATCGCCAGCCTCGTCCACAGACAGGGCTCCAAAGCCCGCCTGCCTTAGTGCGCGCTTGATCAGCATGCGCATCGACCTGCTGTCATCCACGATCAGAATGTCCACGGTTGTTCTCCAAAGTATTTCAAGCTGCTGTGCCTCTCATCGACAAAAGCTGCATTCCCTTTACGCCGGTCCTCGCAGGTTGCGCCGCGCCGCTCACTCCCGAGCGACTCGTTTTCGAACATTGTTCTAAGCCCGCTGTGGAAAAAGCTCAGGTTTGTTTCAGATCTGACGATGCAGGAAGGAATACGAGTGAACTACTTTGACTGAAGAGCTTATCCTCGATACGTCGTACCTTGGTGCCACGGGCAACGTCCACGTGACGTTTCGTCCGCTGCTCACCTATACGCGGCGTGCCTTTGCCTATGAGGTGTTAAGCGAACGATCGTGGGGAGACAGCGCCGCGGAGATGAACTGGAGCCATGAATCCAGCGATGTCTCCAATACATTTCGAAAAGACTTCAGGGCTCAGGCCGGCGCCTCGCTGGCCATGGTTACAGTGTGCGTTACGAAGTCGTTGGAAGAATGCCTGCGCGACCTTCCGCCAGGATGCATCCTGCTCTTGCAACGATCGTCCGCGCTCGATCTGCCGCCAGACAGGCTTGTCGAACACTGTAAAGCACTCATCCAGCATGGCATTCAGGTGGGCATTGCGGAGTACGGTTTCGAGTCGTACTGGTCACCGATCATTAGCCTGCTGTCCTTCATTCGTGTTACCGACAGCCGAAATCTGAATCCCTCACAAAAAGCATTTCTACTGGGCCCGCATCGCCGCCAGATTCGATTCATCGCGCAAGGCATCGAGAACGAGGCGGACCTGCAATGGGCAATGACCGCGGGATACCAGCTTTTTCAGGGCAGCTTCTTTCGAACTCCACCCCGTCGCAAGTTACCGGAAGCCTGGTTTAAGGAACGTGTTCTGCTACTGCAACGTGCGTGCGAGTACCCCTGTGACCAGAGCAAATTCATTCAGGACTTAATGGACTATCCGGATATCATCGCGCGCCTGAGACACGCGTTGAACGCATTCTCGTCGGAAGAGGTTCATTCTCAAGAAGCCATCGAAAAGCTGAGTAGCTGGTTGGGCGATGCCCTGTTCTCTCGGCTGGCGCAGTATGTGCTGGTGCAGGAGTTATGGGGGCAGACCTGCCGAGACCTGATGATTCACTGCTTCCGGCAGGCACGCTTCTTCTACCTTGCGGCACGCAAAGTTGGCCTCGATCCGCGGGAAGTTTATCTCAACAGTCTTCTCGATAGTTGTTTGCCGAATACGGCTGCCACGGTCGTCGGCAAACCGGGTCAGGAGCCAATCTCAATCTATATTCGCCGAACCCTAGGGCTGGCCGCGCCATGCGCCATGCACCAACTGCTGGAATGCCTGGTGGAGGGGTACGACCGCGGGGATTGGGCCAGCGTTCGAGAGCTTTGTTTGCAGGGATCAATCGACCCCAACCTTGCGGCTGATTTTTATCGATCGGCATCGCGATGGGCCTGCGACCTGGTGGATCTGCGTGAGAGTGAGGAGACTTCGAGCAGCTCCTGTTAGGCTTCGCCGCAAAAGGGAACTCCGCAGGGGTGCCGGTTTTGCGAACACACCATCCAGCGACCGGGGAGAACGATCGTGCCGAACACGGCGGTCGACCATCGATTCCAGGAAAATCCATTTGTCGCGGGAGCCGCAAATATCCACTTCCATGCGGGAGTTCCGCGGGTAATGTTGAGTGGCGTTGCCAGCGGCAGGTCTGTGTTCTGGACGTGGTGGCGCGCGGCTTGGGCGACGGCCTGCGCGTGTTGTCCGAGAGCTTGACTTTGCTTCTGGAGCGCTGCCTGTTTCGCTGGAGCGGGTGCTCTGCTGTCCTTAAAAGCACTCGGTAGACTGGCCGGTCAGAGTCGCGTCGGCTCTCCGGCCGTCTCTGTCCGCGCCAGCCGCATCAGCAGGAACACCAGCAGCAGCGCGCCGAAGTACAGGTACGACTGCAGCACATTCCAGCCCGAGTGCATCGATAGAAATTGGTGGATGGGGCTAAGCGAATTCATGGTCAGAAACGCACTGAGCGCAAGCAGCCACGGCGTGCGCTTTTGCCATGCGCCATAGCCGAACCATGCCCATGCCAGCACCGCAAACACAATACCGTAATGGTGCTCCCACGCCATGGGCGATGCCGCGACGGCCAGAATGGCCATGGCACCCAGATCGCCCGCCGACCCCTTCAGCCGGCCCCACGGATACAGCAGGCCCAGCAGCATAAATAGGAACGATGTAGCAACTGTGACCCGATAAATCCAGGGCACATACGGTGAATACACAAACGGATGGTACGGCAGATTTTCGCCGTGGAACGTCATCCGGTTCAGCGTGCCAAACATGCTCTGATTGCCATAGTGCGATTGCGCTTTGTGCGACAGCGAAGACAGTACCTTTAGGTAATCCAGGTTGTTGTGGACACCGAAAATCACGAACGAAATCGCGAACATCAGCCCGGCGAAGATCGTTGCACTGGCTAGTGCGCCCCACTTTTTGCGCAGGGCAAACCAAACCACCAGCAGCACAAACTGCGGCTTCACCATGGTCATGGCGGCTACCAGCACGCCACCGGCACGCTCGTTGCCGCGCGCCCACAGCCATACCAGTACGGCAAACGTCAGCGTCAGAAACGTGCTTGCGTTGCCCAGGGCATAGCCTTTAAGCAGCGGGTAAAAGCCGATCCAAAGCGCAACCAGCGCAACGACGCTCGCCACGGAAAGCGAACCGCTGCGTCGTCGCAGTTCCTGCCGCGCAATGGCCAGAATCGCAAACAGAACACCGAACACGGCCAGCCAGCTCGTCCACGCAAGCACGCGCAGCTCATGCGCCTGCAGCCCCAGCTTGCGCACCAGCATCATGGGAAACAGCGACGGCAGCGGATAGATCAGCGTGTCGTACAACTTGGCATAATAGAGCGGCTCGTTCGGGTGGTCGCGGAAGTAGTCCAGCGACTTGAGCATGGGCAGCCAGGAATCGGTCCACGTGCGCACGTGGGCAAAGGCCAGCCAGTTGGGTTTCATGTTCGCCGGGCTGCCCAGGCCCAATAGGTGGTACACCGCCCAGATGCCCACGTTGACCAGCAGCACCGAACCGACGGCATAGAACAGCAAGCGGCGGTCGTGACTGGCGGCGTGCACCATGCCGGTGTCTTCCGGCTGCTGGCTGGGTTCGTGCGGCATGGTCAGAATGGTCTACCCCGAAAGAAGATGCGTGGCGGTCAAGCCCACCATACCATCGTCCGGTTGCACCTCGGCGGTTGACAGCACCGTGCACAATAGAGAGCAGGAGTGCCGCACCGATGGAAGCCATGCCTGACCTTCTGCAACTGATTGGACAACAACTCGACCGCAGCCTGCGCACCCTGGCCGCGGTGCGCGCAGACGCGGCACTGGCACAGGCGCTGGTGCAGGCGGCCGAGCGTATCGCCCGCGCCATGCAGAACGGGGGCAAGTTGCTGGTTGCCGGCAATGGTGGCTCCGCGGCAGACGCGCAGCACCTGGTCGCCGAGTTTGTGATGCGCCTGAACAAGGATCGCCGCGCGCTGCCGGCCATCGCGCTCACCACCGACACGTCCATTCTGACCGCCATCGGCAACGACACCGACTACACCCATGTCTTCGAGCGGCAGATCGAGGCGTTGGGCCGCAAGGGCGACGTGTTCCTCGGCATCTCCACGTCGGGCAATGCGAAAAACCTGGTGAAGGCGCTGGAGATCGCGCGCGCGCAGGGCCTCATCACCGTCGGTTTCATGGGCAACGGTGGCGGCGCCATGGCTCCGCTCTGCGATATCACTGTGCTCGTGCCGTCGACCGTCACCATGCACATTCAGGAGTCCCAGCTCGCGCTCGAACACATTCTGACGCTGCTGGTGGAACGCCTCTACTTCGGACCAGCCTTCGACAATATGCCGACTTATTTGGCGGAGTGACGATAGCAGGAGCAGCTTGACCCCGGCTGCCCCTGGCTTTTTAGCTTCTTCTCGCTGCCTAACTCAACGTTTCCTGCAGCTTGCTCAACATCGAGTTCAGCGTCTTGTCGCTGCGTCGCTGCTCGTCGATCTTGGCGATGGAGTGCATGACCGTGGTGTGGTGCTTGCCGCCGAACTGCCGCCCGATTTCCGGCAGGCTGGCTTCGGTCATCTGCTTGGCCAGGTACATCGCGATCTGCCGCGGCACCACGATCTGGCGCGAGTTGTTCTTCTGCTTCAGTTCGCTCACCTTCATGCCGAACTGCTCGGCTGTGGCGCGCTGAATCGCCTCAATCGTGATCTTGCGCACCTGTGTATCGATGAACTGCTTCAGGCACTGCTGCGCGGTACTCAGCGTGATGTCCACACCGTGCAGGCTGGTCCACGCCAGCAGGCGGATCAGCGCGCCTTCCAGCTCACGCACGTTCGTCCGCACGTTGCCGGCGATGAACATGGCGACGTCGGTCGGCAGGCTGGTCTGCTCGTTCTCCGCCTTTTTTTGAAGGATGGCGACCTTGGTTTCCAGGTCCGGCGGCTGAATGTCGGCGGTCAGGCCCCACTCGAAACGGCTGCGCAGGCGGTCTTCAAAGTCCTGCAGCTCTTTCGGCGGCCGATCGCTGGCGATTACGATCTGGCGCATGCTCTCATGCAGCGCGTTGAAGGTGTAAAAAAACTCCTCCTGCGTGCGCTCCTTGCCGGCCAAAAACTGGATGTCGTCGATGAGCAGGACGTCGACCGTGCGGTACTTGTCGCGGAAGCTGCTCTGCTTGTGGTTGCGCATCGCGTCGATCATCTCGTTGGTGAACTTTTCGCCCGAGACGTAGGTGATGCTGAAGTGCGGGTTGCGACGCTTTACCTCGTGGCCGATGGCGTGCATCAGGTGCGTCTTGCCCATGCCCGCGCCGCCATACAGAAACAGCGGATTGTAGGCCTTGCTGGGGCGCTCTGCCACGGCAAGCGAGGCCGCGTGGGCGAACTGGTTGCCGCTGCCAATCACGAAATTGTCGAACAGGTAGCGCGCGTTCAACTGTGCGGCGCCGTTCCAGTCGAAGCGCGCCTGGTCGGTTTGCGGGCCGGTGCTTGCCGGCGGACGGTTCGCGCCCAGGCCGCCCTGCGCGGAGGTGGTGAGCCCATAACCTGCACTGTGACCCGCATCCTGCTGCGGAGCATTGGGCGAGTGCGTGCTAGCCGGTGCAAAGCCGCCGTCCTCGCGCGTCCGCGGCACTGCCGGGTCGGTCTCGACGGTGACGAATTTCACGTCGTCCAGCTCCAGCGCCATCTGCTCGATGGCCTCGTGGATTAGGTCGCCGTAGCGTTCACCGATGTGGTCGAATTGTGCCGAGGGAATGCGCACGAACAGCACGCGGCCGGCCACATGGCTGAAGCGCGTCGGCTTGAGCCACGTGTGGTAGCTCTGCCGGTTGATCTTGACCTCGAGCGCACCCTGAATGCGCATCCAGGGATTCAGGACGGTGGTTGCCGTCGGAGCAAAGGACATCGGTCGTACCTCTTCCATTCGTCGCCGCTTCTAAACATGCGGCTTTTGCCACGGCGCAGAAGCCGTGTCGGTGCACGGCGCTGCTGCGCGATGCGTTCTTACCCTGGCAACACGGTGCGTCTTGCGCCGTGGGAGAAATCCAGAATGGGCGTGCGTCTTCGTTGCCGCAGCAGGTGTGCCTGCGGGGGAGAAAACGTCCGTCTCAGGTTGAAGCCCGCCGGAATCGCCGTGGCGAACCGGTCGGAAAAATTGGGTTGGGTACAGCCCTGGGTGACCCGGTGATCGTAGCTGCGGCATGGTCGTCGTGCCGCCGAATTCGGATCGCCGCATCCGTTCCATATCTTGCGAACGAGCCTCATCGTAGCATGTGAATAACCGGTACACGATACCCGCACAGGAGAGAAATCTTCGCAACCCCAAAGGCTGCACCAACCTTGGTGAAGCTTCGCATCGGCCACGACGGATTTTGGGTATTTCTCAAAAAACCCTTGCAAATAGCGAAAGTTTCTGTTTGCGTTCCGCCGCGCGGCGGTGCCTGCCCATCGCGGCTCGCGGCCAGCCGGAACCGATCGCACCACATCCATGGCTACCGCGGCGCATGAACTTCATATTTAGACACTTTAACAACTATAGAAATAAGATGAGCCCGTTTCCGTCTGCGCGACGGCTTTGGACGCACCCGCAAAAGCATCCCGCGGGCTTGCCGCGCCGGTCGGTCGTACACTCGACCCATGTATCCGTTGTCCACCCTTGGCGTGCCCTTTTCGTTCCCCTTGCGCACCCGGTTTATCCGGACGTGCCTGGCACTCCTGCTCGCGCCAATTGCCGCCAACGCCCAGTTCGATCTGCAGCACTCCAACACCACCGCCAGTCTGCGCGGCATTGCCGCACCCGGCAACGGCGTGGCCTGGGCCAGCGGCACCGACGGCACGGTACTGCGGACGGAGGATGGCGGCTTCGTATGGCAGGGCTGCGCAATGCCTCCGGGCGCGGAAAAGCTCGACTTTCGCGGCGTGCAGGCCTTCGACGCGCAGACCGCGCTGGTGATGTCCAGCGGCAAGGGCGACCTGAGCCGCGTCTACAAAACCACCGACGGCTGCCGCACGTGGATTCGTGTCTCACCTAGTGCGGACGCGGATAGTTTCTTCGATACGTTGATCGCTCTCTCACCAACATCCGTAATCGTCCTCGGCGATTCCATGAAGAATCGCTATCAACTGCTTGCCGGGCGCTTTTCCGGCGATATGTCTGGATGGACAGACCCTACTCTGTCTGAAAAGCCGCTTGCAGGTGAGGCTTCTTTTGCAGCGAGCAACTCCGCTCTGGTTCGCGTGCCGTCTTCATCCGAAGAAGCCAAGAACTATTTTTGGTTCGCTGCACAGGTTCCGGAAAAGTCTCTGGTACATCGGCTCGATTTCAAATCCTGGACGGATTTCGCGACTTTCACCACACCGATGGCGCAGCCTACCGCGAGTGCCGGCATCTTCTCCCTGGCGTTTCGGACTTCTTCCGTAGGCGTTGCCGTTGGAGGCGACTATGCAAAGCCGGCGAACGCAACGCAGACAGCGGCGTTCAGCAAGAACGCTGGTGCAACATGGAAGTTGGCCATGCATGCACCGCATGGCTATCGCTCTTCCGTTGCTTACGATGCCGGATCGAAAACGTGGATCACCGTAGGCCCAAACGGCACGGACATCTCGCGTGACGACGGTCGCAACTGGTCGCCGCTGTTGCCAGGCAAGAACGACGCGCCCGATGCGGATAAGCAATGGAATGCACTCGCGTTGCCGTTTGTCGTCGGGCCGCATGGTCGAATTGGCCGCCTGCGCGGGGGCGTGTTGAAGACGCAGGGTGCCGCAATCAATCCTGTCCGCTAGGCGTATCGATATGTCGGGGTGCCGATCGTTCCACTGAGATCGCCATCCCGGCGGCTCAAGCCGCATTTCAATGGAACCCTGTCTTCTATCTCAGCGGCTCAAGCCGCTTCCGCTTGCAGCGTTCTTCTATCGCGGCGACGGCGGGTTCATGGAACACGTTCCCGTGATGAATGAACCGGAACAAATGTTCTCGGCGAAGGGCGCACTCTCGATCGAAGGACGCGTCTCACAAAATACCGTGTCGAATCCCATTCGACTAAAAGGAGCATTCCCGTGACATTCCGCCTTATGTTCGTCGCGCCGCTCGTGCTGAGCACGCCTTTCCTGGCACAGCAGAACGATAGGCCGCAGCAGGGCCCACCGCTCCAAAACCAGAACCGCATGCATCACGCACCCGGCGCAGATCGCCCCGACCAGGAACGCCGCATGGACGAGCGTGAGCAGATGGCCGACGAGCGCATAGACCTGGACGAACTCGGTTTGCCCCAGGGGGGAGTTTTGGCTCAATCCTGAAATCGTGGCACGCGTCGGCATGACACCGGACCAGGTCCATCGCATGACCGACACCTACCTGCAGGGCACGCTCAAGCTGATCCAGTTGGACGCCAACCTGCAGATGGAAGAAGCCCGTCTGGAGCCGATGCTGGCCGCGCTCCCGATGGACACCAACGCCACCATGGCACAGATCGAACACATCGCCGACGCCAGGGCTGCCATCGAGAAGGCGGATGTCCGCCTGGCCTTCGGTTTACGCGCGGTGCTGACCCCCGACCAACTCACCAGGCTGCGAGCAGGCAAGCCATACCGGATGCAGCGGCAGGACAACATGGGCGATGCGCCGATGCCACCGCAAATGTAAACGGGACCACCCTGCTCGGAAGAATGATAGAAAAGCGCGAAGAGGGGCAAGGGCGATTGGCCCCTGCTCGCGCAGTTTTCCGAGAACAGAGCGAACAGTCACAAACCCTCAGCGCCCGCTCGCATCCCATTCAGTCGAGGATCCATCATGGCAGACCTGAGCACTCCCGTTACCGAAAAGGACCACATCCAGGGCGCCGCATCCGCCGCCATCACGCTCGTAGAGTATGGCGACTTCCAGTGCCCTGACTGCGGCGTGGCGTACCCTATCGTGAAAAAGCTGCAGCAGCACTTCGGTAGCAAGCTGCGGTTCGTCTTTCGCCATTACCCGTTGGAGATGCACGAGTACGCCGAAGTCGCGGCGGAAAGCGCCGAATTCGCCGCGGCCAAGGGCAAGTTCTGGGAGATGCACGACGCCATCTTCGAAAATCAGCGCAAGCTCGACGAGAGCATGCTGACGCAGACTGCGGAGAACCTGGGCCTGGACGGCAAGGCGCTGCAGGGCGCGTGGGGCAGTGAGGCGATGGAGAACAAGGTGCAGGCCGACATGGAAGGCGGCGACGACAGCGGCGTCCACGGTACGCCGACGTTCTTCATCAACGGCGAACGATGGGAGAACTCCTACGATTACAACTCGCTGCTTGAAGGTATCGACCAGGCGATCTCGGCCAAATAAATCCATCGCAGTAAACTCAGAGGTGCGCCGCGAACCGTGGCGCACTTTTTGCTGGGAGCACGCATGCCAACCGCCGCCGCGTTGAATCAGAAGTTCGCCATCCAGGATCACCTCTCCTTCCACGACGGCGTTAACGACAGCAATCACCCAACGGGCCTGGTTGAACTTCGTATCGCCACGCCGGCCGCAGAGGCGACGATCTACACCCAGGGCGCGCACCTGACGCGCTGGACCCCCACCGGCGAGCAGCCCGTGCTGTATCTGTCGCCCAAGTCGAATTTCGCCCCGGGCAAGGCCATTCGCGGCGGTGTCCCTGTGCTGTTTCCGTGGTTCGCCGACGGTTGGGACCACCAGCACCAGCCCGCGCACGGCTTTGCCCGCATGACCGAGTGGGCGGTGGAGCGCACCCACCTGGACCCTGCCGGTGACGTGCATGTGACGCTGTCGCTCGAACCCACGGAGCCGTTACGCGCGGCGGGTTACGGCAGCTTTGCCGCAACCATCGAGTTCCGCATCGGTAGCACGCTGGAAATGGCGCTCAACGTGACGAACCTCGGCACCGCCGCCATGGTCTTTGAAGAGGGTCTGCACACCTACTTTGCGGTGGGCGACATCCACGGCGCGGCGACCGAGGGGCTTGAGGGCTCTACCTACATCGACAAGCGTGACGGCAACACGCGCAAGGTGCAGCGCGACAACCTGCTGCGCTATACCCGCGACGTGGACCAGGTGCACGTGCAAACCACCGATGCGCTGACCCTTCACGACAGCGCGTGGAAACGTGCGATCCACATCGAAAAAGATGGCTCGAATACCACGGTCACGTGGAATCCGTGGTCGACCACCTCGCCCTCGCTCACCGATCTGCCGCCCGATGCGTGGGAGCACTTCGTCTGCGTGGAAACGGTCAATGCCGGTGATGGCCGCGTGACGCTGCCGCCGCGCCAGACACATCGCATGGCAACCCGCGTCAGCGTCACGCCGCAATAAAAGCTGCCCGAACGCCCATGATCCCGACCGACCTCATTCTCGCCTCCGCCTCGCCCCGCCGCAACGAGCTGCTGCGTCATCTTGGCGTGCCCTTTCGCGTGGTCATTGCAGACATTGATGAAACTCCTCTGCCCGGCGAAGCGCCCGTGCCCTATACGCTGCGCTTGGCCGAGGCAAAGGCCCGCGCCGTGCTGCATCTGCATCCACAGGCAACGGTGCTCGGCGCCGACACGACCGTCGCGGTCGACGGAGAACTGTTGGGAAAACCGGTGGATGTCGCCGATGCCACACGCATGCTGTGCCTGTTGCGCAACCGCGCCCACGCCGTCACCACCGGCGTTGCGCTTGTGTCGGCGGTGGCGTCGCTCACCCATGCGGAAACGACCGCGGTGTTCGTGAGCGACATCACCGACGACGAAATCGCCGCCTACATCGCCACCGGTGAACCCATGGACAAGGCTGGTGCCTACGCCCTGCAGGGCCGGGCACAGCGATGGATGCCACGCATCGAGGGCGACTACAGCAACGTCGTCGGCCTGCCGGTAGCGCGCGTGTACCGGATGCTGCAGGCGCTGCGCACGTAGAGCGTTCCTTACCCGCGCGGCAATCGCACGTCGCCCAATGGAACGCGCAGGCTGCGAATGCGCGTACGATGCCACGTGTAGGTAGCCAGCAGATCACCGTTGCGCAACTGGATCAGCGCCGGATAGCTGAACTCCGCGCCCGGCTCGTCTTCCACCGTAAGGAAGTTGTGAAAATGGATGCCGTCGTCCGACAGAGCCAGCATTAGCGGGGTGC
>CBAAAH010000059.1:0-10898 GCA_964658865.1 uncultured Granulicella sp. | reverse complement strand
GATGTCGTCTTGCACCCGAAACGGTCCGTCCTTACCCTGGATTGGCCCACCGTGGAGGCTGAGGTCGCCCAGGCATTTCGCACGGTCCGCAAGCTGGCCGACAAGCCCCAACTGCCACCCGCACCACGCCCTGCCCGCACGAAAAAGCGATGAGCGTGCTGTTCTGGCTGTATCGCCACACCCTGTCATTGGTGCTGCATGGCTTCGGTATCGGCGGATGTCGCTTTCTGCCCACCTGCTCCGACTACGCAGAAACCGCCATCGCCCGCTTCGGCCCGGCACGCGGCGGCTGGCTGGCGTTCCGGCGTCTCGCACGTTGCCATCCGTTCAGTAAGGGCGGTTTGGACCAGGTACCGCCAGCCTAAGGTGATGGGAATCGTTAAGACGGAGCGGTATTCCCGATGAACCTGCCGTGGGACCATAACGTCCACTCCCACCCGCTCCTCCCGTGCGCCATGCCGAAGCAGTGTGGCCGCGCGTGAGGCAGCGGCATCGCCGACGGACAGCTCACAGGTCTGGCGCAAACCATAGCGGTCGGTGCCGCCTTCGCCAAACGCCTAAGCAAACGCGCGCATCTGCCGCTGCTCACCCATACAATGGACAAGGCAGACCGCGTACCACCGCAGCAGATGCGGGCGCATGCGTGCGCAGCCCGGCAACGAGAGCACCTCGTCCGGGCAAAAGGTTCGGCAAAAGAAGAGGAAGCAATTGGCAGAAATTCGAAATCCTAACGCGACTGGCGGCGGTTCTGAAAACAAGATGCTGCTCTACGCCATGCTGGCGATGGTCGTCGTGTTCGCCGCGTCGCAGCTCTATCGCAGCCACAAGACCGAGCCGCTGCAAAAGCCGACGGCTACCGCTCCCGCGCAAAACGCAGCGGCTCCAGTCCAGGCCTCCGCGCCCACCGGCAGCACCGCCGCGTTCAATGCGCAGGCCGTGCAGCAGCCTGCGGTGCCCATCGCTGTCGGCTCTGCGGAAAGCACCACCACGGTCGAGAACGCGCTGTACCGCATCCAGTTTTCCAGCCGCGGCGGTGTTGTGCGCTCGTGGGTGCTCAAGGGGCAAAAAGACCGTTACGGCGCGCCGCTCGACCTGGTGAACGGCCAGGCCGCGAAGCAGTTCGGCTTCCCGCTGTCGCTGCACACCTACGACCAGGCGCTGACGGCAAACCTGAACGGCACGCTGTTCGTGCCCTCCGCCACCGGTACGCTGACCGCGCCACAGACGCTCAGCTTTCACTATGCGCAGGGCGGCTTCGACGTGACCAAGACGTTCTCGTTCGACGACACCTACGTCGTGAAGGCCGAGACCAGCGTGGTGCAGAACGGTGCGCCCATCCGTGCGCTGCTGTCGTGGCCCGGCGGTTTCGGCGACCAGGAGCAGCCGCAGGATTACAACGCCGGTACGCTGGAAACGATGACCGGCGGCAAGGAAAATCACCTGGCCTTCAAAAAGATCGTGGGCGGTGAAACGTTGAACGCGCCGATCGACTTCGCCGGCGTCAGCGACCAGTACTTCGCCGCGATCATGCTGCCGGACGATACGGGCAGCGCGACAGCCGTCACGCTCTCCAACAAGATCGACGTACAGAAGCTGCAGCGCAGTGGAAGACCCAGCGGCAAGAGCGTCGACGTCCCCATCCCCGGCATCGCCGTCGGCTCCGTCGGCAACGTGAGCCGCCTGCGCATCTTCGCCGGTCCCAAGTCGGTGCCGGTGCTCAAGTCGGTGCAGGTGTCCGGCTCGTCCGCGACACTGGAGCCGATCCTGGACTTCGGCTTCTTCGGTCCCATCGCCAAGGCGCTGTTCGCCTCGCTGTATTGGGTGCAAAAGCACCTGGCCAGCAACTGGGGCTGGGCTATCGTGGTGCTCACGCTCATCATCAATGCCGTGCTCATCCCGCTGCGCATCCAGACCATGAAGTCCGCGCTCAAGATGCAGCGCATTCAGCCGCAGATGGATGCGGTGAAGGCCAAGTACGCCAAGTACAAGGTGACGGATCCCAAGCGCGCCGATATGAACACCGAAATCATGGCGCTGCAGAAGGAAAACGGCGTCAGCATGTTCGGCGGCTGCATCCCCACGCTCATCCAGTTGCCGTTGCTGTTTGCCATGCTGTCGACCATCCCAAAGGTGTTCGAGCTGCGGTCGGCGCACTGGTTCTGGCTGCATGACCTCACGCAGGCCGACCCTTATCACGTCCTGCCCATCTTCCTTGTCATCAGTCAGTTCCTCGTGTCGTTTTACATGCCCAGCCCGGGTGTCGACCCGGCGCAGCAGCGCATGATGGCCTTCATGATGCCGGCGTTCTCACTCTTCATCACGTGGAACTACGCGTCGGGTCTGGGCCTGTACTGGTGCGTCGGCAACGTGCTGATGGTGCTGATGCAGTTCGCCATGAACCAGAGCCCGCTGGGCCGCGAGATGCGTGAACTGGCCGCCAAGCGCGCGCGAAAGAAGACCGGTGCGTCGCCCAACAAAACCATCCAGGGACGCACCGCCGCCAGCCGCCGGTAACGCGTCGGCCAGAACTCCTGCCCATGTTGCCATCCCCGGCAGCATGGGCATCTTCATGCGACAAAGGTCTTTTGTATCGTTTTAACTGGTAACGTACGATCCCGACCCGGTTACCGGTGTGTTTCTGGGCAGCAATCCGCTGTGTTTACAATGGTGCTGCCCCGTCCCCTTGCGTTTGTTCGCAAGGCATACCGAACGGTGGCCGGGAGCTCGTCGAACCCATGCAAGACCTCGCGAAGGCGGTTGCGCAAACTGCCGATTTCCTGAAACTGCTCACGCGGACCGGTGGCCTTCGGCTGAAATACCGGATCGTCGCGGGTGCCGGTGCGGCAGATCCCGACGGCCTGGAAGATCGCCTGATCTACGTCGACCTGAGCGGCCCCGACGCCGATCTGCTGCTGGAACGCGACGGCGAAACCCTGCGCGCAATGGAGCACCTCTGCGCCAAGATCATCGGTCTTGAGCCGGAAGAGCATGACCGCATCTCGTTCGACGCGCTGGGCTACAAGGCCGACCGTGCCGCCGATCTGCGCGAAACCGCGGCGCGCGGCATCCGTTTCGTCCGCGACCGCGAGCAGCCCTTCAGCTTCAACCCCATGAGCTCCCGCGAGCGCCGCCTGCTGCACCTGATCCTGAAGCGGGAAGACGATCTGCGCACCGAAAGCAGCGGCGAGGGCGCGCGCCGCTTCGTCGTTCTGTATCCCCCAACGATGCCGTCCCGGCCGATACCTTCCAGACCGGAGCGGCCAGGCCGTCCAGAGGACCGTGGCCGCGCCGACGAGATCGCCCGCCGTTTCCGCCGCCGGTAGCGCGACGTCGTGTCCTCGGTTTACTGCCAACTCGCCCATGGCCCGCAACAAGCAACAGACCGCCACGGGAGGTTTGCTTTCTGGACGACGTGCGTGCGTCCGTCTCGACGCTGATGCAGGGTCTGTTCGCGCTGGCCATGATTCTTTCGTTTCCCGGTTAGGAAGCTGCAGCCTGCTCCTAAAATCGAAGCATGGGCACCCAGGCTGCAGCGCAACTTGAGGCGGACACGATCGTCGCGATCGCCACGCCGCCGGGGCGTGGCGGCATCGGTGTCGTTCGCCTTTCCGGTCCGGCATCGCTCGCCATCGCCACGGCTATCGTCACCCTGCGTGCAGCGCCTTCAAGCCGCCACGCCCACTACGGTGTAATCCTTGACGCCGAAGGCAGGCGGCTCGACGACGCGCTGCTCACCTGGTTCGCCGCGCCCGCCAGTTACACCGGCGAAAATGTGGTGGAGATCGGAACCCACGGTTCGCCCGTGGTGCTGCGTGGCGTGGTTGAAGCCGCGCTGCGACACGGCGCACGCCTGGCGCGGCCCGGTGAATTTACCGAACGCGCCTACCTTGGCGGCAAGCTCGACCTCACGGCCGCCGAAGCCGTGCGCGACCTGATCGATGCGCAAACGCTCGACCAGGCGCGCCTTGCCGCGGAGCAGCTTGGCGGTTCCCTCGCGCGCGAGGTCGCTCCCGTCAAGCAGCGGTTGGTGGAACTCATCGCCGCGCTCGAGGCCGGCATCGATTTCGCCGAAGACGATCTCGACACGCTTTCGGCGGATCAGATCGCCAACCGCATCGCACCTCTGCTGCCGCCGCTGCAGCGCTTGGAACAGAGTTTCGCGCATGGCCGCCTGCTGCGCGAAGGCCTGAAGCTCGCCATCGTGGGCAAGCCGAACGCCGGCAAAAGCTCGTTGTTCAACCGGCTGCTTGGCCGCGACCGCGCCATCGTTACGCCGGTTGCCGGCACCACGCGCGACATCGTCAGTGAGTCGCTCCTGCTCGGCGGCATCCCGATCCAGCTATTGGACACCGCCGGTCTGCGCGACACCGCCGACGTGGTGGAACGCATCGGCGTCGAGCGTTCGCACGAGGCCATCGCCGACGCCGATCTCATCCTGCACCTGGTCGACGCAACCGACCCGGATGCCGCAACGGCCTTCGACGCCCCACCCGGCCCAGCGTCCCCAGGCACATCTGCAACCCACGGGGACGCGGGCAACATGCTTCGTGTTCTGACCAAAATCGATCTGCAGGAGCAATCCCCCCGTCTACCCCATGCAGGAAAAGCTCCGGCAGATCACGTCCTGCGCACGTCGTCCACCACGGGCCAGGGCATCGCCGATCTGCAACGGGCCATCGTGCAGAACGCGACCCGCTACACCGGCAACCAACCCCACGCCGCGACGCTCACCAACCTGCGCCAGCACGCAGCCGTCGCCACCGCCGTCGAAGCCCTGCAACGCGCCCTTCGCGCCACCGGCAGCATTCCCCACGAAATGCTGCTGCTCGACCTTTACCAGGCCACCGAAGCCCTCGACACCCTTACCGGCACCACGACGCCAGACGATATCCTGAATCTCATCTTCTCCACCTTCTGCATCGGCAAGTAGGAGCGGTTCCCAGCGGGCCAGGCAAGTCCAGGGGGAGGTCACCATCGATGCGCATCGTAATCAATCGCTTTCCCTATCGGCGGCAGTTTCAGAGCGCTGTTCTGGGTACCTTCGTAACGAAAAGAACGATCGAATTTCAAGCAAATGGTACTCTCTCTCAAAAGAGAAATTCCCGGGAAAGTCTCTCATCCTCGCTGGCATGAAAAAAGTTCTAAAACGTTCCTCTGTGCTCGGCCCCGAAGCACCTGACGCGGAGGATTCCGCCTCCGCGATCCGACGCCTTCAGCGGGCGGCTATGGAGAAGCCGAAAGATCTTTCGATCCTTTTGGATTTAGGAAATGTCCTCTCCAATGCCGGCGAGACTCTGCGTGCGATCGAAGTTTATGGGAACATTCTGCAACTTGACCCAGATTCCGGGCAGGCGTGGAACAATCTGGGAAACATACTTTCCTCTCTGAACGACAACGATGCCGCTCTCTCCTGTTTCAGGAACGCAGTTCGTCTGCTGCCAAATGAGCCGATCTCTCAATATAGCCTTGGAAGAGCTCTCAGCTTGTTGGGAAGGGAGAAGGAGGCCCTGGAGCATCTGTCACAGGCCTGCACCTTGAACCCCGATCACGCTGACGCATGGCTCACGCTTGGCAACGTTCATCAGTATCTGGGCCATTGGGATGCCGCTCTACACTGTTTCGGTCAAGCCCTCGTGCTCTCTCCGGAATGGGCGGAGCCTCACGTCAGTCGTGCCGTCGTGCTGCTGAATCAGGGTGACTTTCGCGCCGGATGGCCAGAGTATGAGTACCGTTGGGAAACCCCGGCGTTTCGCATGTATAAAGAAAGGCCATTCGAAAGCCGGCAATGGAGAGGCGAGCCCCTTCAAGGCAAGAGCATCCTGCTCTTTGCAGAACAGGGGTTTGGAGACGCAATACAATTTGCTCGCTTTATTCCTTTGATCCGGGCTCATGGCGCGGAAGTCTTTCTCGAGCTCCGGGCTCCGCTACTTGAACTCTTCCGTCAACTTGTGGAACCGGATCACGTCCTTCTTGCAGGAGGCCCTCGGCCCGCTACCGCCTTTCACTGCAGCTTCTTAAGTCTGCCGGGAGTCTTAGGGGTAGATTTCCGCAGCATTCCGAATCACCCTTATCTCACCGTTCCGCGCACTAAGACGGACGCAGCATCCGCTGTACTCCAGTCCCTTGCGAAAGATCCCACATCGTTGCGGGTGGGTCTTCTCTGGAAAGGCAATCCGTCGCACCGATGGGATTTCAAGCGCAGCCTCAATCTTGCTCAACTTGCACCACTCGCTCAAGTCCCAGGAATTCAGTGGTACTGCCTACAGGCAGACGCGACCGCGCAAGAGCTTTCAGAGTGGCCCCAGCAGTCCACACTTGCCGTCCTTCCGAAAGAGCATTTGGATGGTTTCGAACAGGTCGCAGCGATCGCGCAGGCATTGGATCTCGTACTCTCCGTCGATACGGCCTACGCGCATCTTGCCGGTGCTCTTGGCAAGCCGGTCTGGCTCCTGTTAAGTCTCTTTTATGAATGGCGCTGGCATTCTGATCTTGAGGATTCGCCATGGTACCCCTCCGCTCAACTCTTTCGTCAAGATGAGCCGGGACAATGGGCTGGTGCAATCGAGCGTTTGGCAAAAAGTTTGTTGGAACTCGCTTCAAGCAAAAGGGTCGTTCGTTAGCGGTTCTCGCTTTTCTCTCGTACGTGCATCGTCGTCGGGAGAGTGCGACTGGCCCGTACTCGCCGTTTCCTCTCCGCACCGCGCAGGAGCCTGTCCATGCAACGCCGCACGTTTCTGAAGTCCGCTTCCACGGCCGCAATCGCCGTTGCTACCCATCCCCTGTGGGCCGCCGGTGCGCCGCGCCTGGCGTATGGCGGCATCGGCATCGAGTGCAGCACGTACAGCCGCATCCGCACCCATCTGGCGGACTTCACCATTCTGCGCGGCGCAAAGGCCGACACGAACGAACGTTTCCTTTTTCTCAAACGGCACTACCCCGGCATGACCTTCCTGCCGACGCTGGTCGCCACCGCCGTGCCCGGCGGCCCCATTGCACGTGAAACCTACGACACGCTCAAGGCCGAATTCCTCGACCGGCTCAAGGCATTGCTGCCGCTCGACGGCCTGTTTCTGCCCATGCACGGCGCCATGTTCGTCGAAGGCATGCAGGACGCGGAGGGCGACTGGTTTGCGGCGGCGCGCGCCATGGTTGGTTCAACATGCCTGCTCTCCGCCAGCTACGACCTGCATGGCAATATCAGCCAGCGCGTCATCGACAACCTCGACATGCTCTCCGCATTTCGCACCGCGCCGCACATCGACCGGGAAGAGACGATGGTGCGCGCCTGCGACATGCTGGTGCACTGTCTCGCCACCGGCACACGGCCCACGCTGCTGTGGGCGCCCGTGCCCGTGCTCATGCCGGGCGAGCGCAGCAGCACGCTAGACGAGCCGGCCAAACACCTGTGGGCGCAACTGCCCGCGCTCAACCGGCAACCCGGCATTCTGGACGTGTCGCTGCTGGTGGGTTACGTGTGGGCCGACGAGCCGCGATCCACCGCCGCCGCTGTCGTCACGGGAACCCTTCCAACCGCGCAGAAACGCATCGCGCTCGACCTTGCGCGGCAGTATTGGGATGCGCGCAAAGAGTTCAACTTCGGCACGGCGGTGTGCTCGGTGCAGGACTGCGTGCAGCGCGCCGTCGCCGCGAAGACGCAGCCCGTCATCCTGGCCGACAGCGGCGACAACCCCACCGGCGGCGGCAACGGCGATCAGGCCACCGTGTTGCAGGCGCTGCTGGATGCGCACGCGGAAAAGGTCGTTTTCGCCGGCATCGCCGACCGCCCCGCGACCGAAGCAAGCTACGCCGCGGGCGTGGGCAAAACGATTTTCCTCCAGGTAGGCGCAACGCTCGATCCGCTGGCAAGCAAGCCGGTGCGGTCGCAGGCCACGGTCAAGTTTCTGCTGCCCGAATCCGACCCCTCGAAGCGCGAGGCCGTCGTGCAACTCCAGGGCATTACGCTTGTGCTCAGTGCGTCTCGCCGGCCGTACCACGATCTCGTCGACTTCACCCGGCTCGGCCTCGATCCGAAGTCCTTCCGCATCATCGTGGTCAAGTCAGGCTATCTCTCGCCGGAACTCGCGCCGCTCGCCAATCCCAGCCTCATGGCGCTGTCCGACGGTGCCATCAACCAGGACATCGTGCACCTGCCGCGCAACCGTTTTCGCCGGCCGACCTACCCGTTCGTGCAGGACCTCGCGTTCACGCCACAGGTCTACGTTTCCGCCCGCAGCCGCGCGTAGGTCAACCCCGGCCGTGCACCATCGCGCTCAGTTTGCGGACGGCATCAACCGAGACTGCCTTCGGCCCGGCCGCCTCGTTCCATAGCGGGTCCGCGGCGGTGGGTGGCGTTCCCGGCATTTTTGTGCGCAGCGAGGCGTGCAGGTCCAGGCCGTCGACCTCGATCAGCGCCGGTGCGTTCGTCATCGTCACACCGCCGCCCGCCGCGATGCGCAGGCGGCCTGCGGCCTGCGCTGCCAGTTGCCGCAGGGTCGGTAGCCCCTCGGTCACGGTTGGCCTGCCGCCCGACGTCAGGATGCGGTCGCACCCCGCTTCGGCCAATATTTCCAATGACGCCGGCAGGTCGGGCGTGTGGTCGAACGCGCGGTGAAACGTAACCGGGCGTCCTGCCGCAAGCCGCATCAGCGTGGCCAGCCGGTCGCGCGCAATCCCGCTCTCCGTCGTCAGCACGCCAACCACGACACCGGCGGCACCCTGCGCCAGCGCGTCGTCCACATCCAGGCACATCATGCGAAATTCCGCGTCGGAGTAGACGAAGTTCCCGTCGCGCGGCCGAATCAGCACGTGCACCGGCATGGCCACGGTGTCGAACGCCACCCGTTGAAAGCCGCGGCTCGGCGTCAGGCCGCTCTCATCCAGAGCGGCACAAAGTTCGATTCGATCGGCACCGCCGGCCAGTGCGGCTTCGCAGCCCTGCAGGGTCTCCACACAAAGTTCCAGTTCACGCATCCATCTTCCTTCCATCATGCCGTCCTTCTAAGTAGAAAGTAGAAAGTAGAAAGAGCGGAAGCGCAAAGGATGAAGTGCAGGGGTTGTGACTGGTGCGAGGGTTAAGAGGACTCGTCGATGGTTGCCGATCAGTGGGCCTCTTTGCCGGACCGCACCAGCGCCTTCCAGTCCTGCACGCTTTGTGCCGCATAGCCATCGGCAAAACGTAGCATCGCCTCGCGAAACCGTTTGCCGCCGCCGGCATACCCTGCAATGTGGCAGGCGCTGCCCGAGCGTGCATGGCCGCGCGCCAGCATCTCGCCGCATACGCGGGCGTACGCCGTCAGGCCCGCCGCATCCAGCGTCGTCACGTCCAGCGATGCCTTGTGGTCGTTCAACTGGCGCACAAGGTACCGCCGTGTGTTCATCGCCGTCCATCCCAGCAGCGGGTCGCTTTGCAACTGCATGGCGCGCTGGCCATCCGCAACGCGTTTGCCGCCGTGTTTTTCCTGCGATGCGCCTTTCGGCAGGTAAGCCGCGTAGGCTGACGCGACCTCCTGCTTGATCTGCAGCACCAGGGGGTCGTCCGGCCCGTTGCCCTCGCAGTACACGCAATAATCGCGCAGGCCGACGGACCCCGTGCCCACCACCTTGAACGCGACATCCAGCGGCCGGAACTGGTCGAAAAAGTGTTGCCGCTCCGGCAGCAGGCTCTTGCGATACTGCCGCAGCGACGCAAGCACCGTCTTGCGCTCATGGCCCTTTACCCGCCACAGCGTTGGTGGAGTTTCCAGAAACAGCCGGCCCGTTTTTGTCGCCGCCGTCAGCTTGTCGCGCAGGTGAAGGGGCGATGCGCGCTCCGCGGCCTGCAACAGCGCGGCGATGGGTGCAGCCTCGTGCAGCCGCCGTACCGTGTAGCGCGCCACCTCCAGTACCGGCAAGCCGGCCAGGCAGTGCATCAGTTCCAGGTACGCATCCACAAATGCCCCGGCCGCCGTGCGACGTTCCTTTTCCGCAACACCCGCCTGCTCGCCCGCCAGCAGAATACTCGTGGCCATGCGTTTCACATCCCACTCGAACGGTCCGCGAATCGTCTCGTCGAAGTCGTTCACGTCGAAGATGAGCCTGCCATCGATGCCTGCGTACGCGCCCAGATTCTGCACATGCGCGTCGCCGCAAAGCTGGCTCACGATGCCGGTATGCGGCTGCAGTGAAAGGTCATAGGCCATGAGGGCGACGGCACCGCGAAAAAAGCCGAACGGCGAAGCGCGCATCCGTTGCTGCTTGATCGGTAGCAACGACGCCAGCCGCCCGGCGTTTGCATCGTCCAGCACCTGCAGCGCAGCCCGTGTTCGCAGGCCGGCGCGCCAGCCGCCCAAGTCTTTGCGAGCGGCCTGTTTGCGCTGCGCCGCGCCTGCCGCCAACATCTGTTTCACGGTGTTCACACCTTCACTTTAGCCGCCTTTGTGGCCGGGCCGCACAAAAAACCCGCGCGCCGCGCCGCGCCGGTTACGCTGGTAGTAGCGCAGCATGTCGCCTCGGGCGCGGCAGTCCTGCACAGGGAGCCTTTCATCGCTTTGACCTCCACGACGGAGCCGATACTTTCCCCGGGCGACGGTATGACCCGTGACGATGCCCGGAGCTTTCCCCTGGCCGGTGTTCTCCTGCTGCTCGGCACCGCGGTTGTCGCGCTGCTGTGGTCGCACGCCAAGCTGCTGTGGTTTGACGAACTGATCGAGCTGCAGACGGACGGCGTCGGTAGCGCGCTTGAGGTTCTGCATATCCAGCGGCGGTATCCGCTCTCGCTCGACCCGCCGCTGTTTCACCTCATCGCGCACGCCTCGACACGGGTCTTCGGCGTGACGGCGTTCGGCATGCGGCTGCCGGCGTTGCTTGGCTTTCTATCGGCGCAGGTATGCCTGTTCTTCCTGGTGCGCCGCATGGCCGGC
>CBAAAH010000058.1:0-11016 GCA_964658865.1 uncultured Granulicella sp. | reverse complement strand
CTGACGCTGGAAGACCTGTTGCAGCCGCCCGCAAACGGCACGAACCACCTGCTGCTGGCGCTGGACGGTGTGGAAGATCCGCACAACCTGGGCGCGCTGCTGCGCACGGCCGATGGTGCCGGTGTCAACGGGGTGCTGCTGCCCGAACGCCGTGCCGCCGGCGTCACCGGCACCGTGGCCAAAGCCGCCGCGGGTGCGACCGAGCACGTGCGCATGGCAAAGGTCACGAACCTGGTCCGCGCTCTGGAGCAGCTCAAACGTGACAACATCTGGATCGTCGGCCTGGATGAGCGGGGCTCACAGGTCTATACAGACTTCGAGTTCACTGGCAACTGCTGCCTTGTGCTTGGCCGCGAGGGTGCGGGCCTGCACGAGCTCACCAGGCGCACGTGCGATTTTCTGCTGCGCATTCCCATGCTGGGCGCGGTGCCGTCGCTCAATGTTTCGGTGGCCGGCGCGGTGGTCTTGTATGAGGCTGCCCGGCAGCGGCGACTGGCCGCGACACCCAAACGGGACGAAGCGCCGCCGAAATCGTCTAAACCTCGAAAGGGTCTCGGCTCCTGAACGCTCCCCGCTCCACGCAAAACCTCGGTTTTTTCTTCGACTCCAACCGCACCCTGGCATGCTGCTGCATGCTGGTGTTCGCGGGTACGCCGACGCACGGCTTGTACGCGCAGGCCGGCAGTACACCGTCTGCTCCCGCGGCAACGGAGTCGACGCAGGCCGCGCCTGCGACCCCGGCCGCAACGCCGCACGGAACAGTGTTATTTGAGCGCCACGAGGCACCCGCCGGCGATGTTCCCACACCACAGGCCACGCCCGGCACCCCAGCAGCCGCGATCCCTGCCGCAGGTGCGTCTTCTTCCGTGCGCCGGCGTTCCACCCGTAAAGGACTGCAGCGGCGTGCGGTGGATCGGGATGGCAGCGCGACCGATACTGCCGGCGTGGAAACGGTTGCGACCGACGGCGCAACGGCAGCGCAGGCCGCGACCCCGCCGTGCACCGCGGCCTGTGACCCTGCCCTGGCCGGCGTGACGGATGTCGAACGCAACGCGGTGCATCTGCTGGAATCGGCGCTGGACCTGCATCTTAATTTGCAGACCGGCGACACCGCCGCGCATGCGAAGCTGCTGGTGCGCAACGTTTCCGCTGCACCGCTGACTCGACTTCCCCTTCAGATTTCGGCGTCGCTGCAGTGGCAGGCCGGTCGCCTTGGAACCGGGTCCACCGGCACCGCCATTGCGCTGCACCAGCACCGCATCGTGACGGACGCGGACCACACCGGCAATGCGACGGAGCTGGTGGTGCTGTTGCCGCAGCCGCTGCTGCCCGGCGCAACGGCGAACCTGGACCTGTTTTACGGTGGCGCGCTGGGTACCAGCACGGAACGGCTGCTGCGGCTTGGTGCGCCGCCCGATCGCGCGGCGCTGTCGGACTGGGATACCGTGTCGGACCGGTTTACCGGCCTGCGCGGCTTTGGCAATGTGCTTTGGCTGCCGGTCGCCGCACCGGTGGCGCTGCTCGGCTCGACCGGCGACTTCGTGGGCATTGCCGATGCGCAACGCCGGCAGAATCAAGCCGGCCGCATGTCGCTGCGCCTTACGGTGGAAACGGGCGGACCGCCGCCGGGAGCGGCTTTTTTTCTGGGGAGCCGGCAGCCGCTCGTCCCGGCTTCGTCCAGTGACGTTGCGAACGCAATGCCTGTTGCCGGTGTCTCCTCGTCATCCAGCAGCGCGATACCAACGCCAGACGACGATACCGGCGACGCCCGCCTGTACACCGCGCAGTGGGCCATGGCTCCCATAGGTGCGGAGCTGCCGTCGCTGTTCGTCTCCGCCGCGCCAGAGCAGGCGGCTGCGCTGCGCGTCGCCACGGACAATGCCGCTGCCGCAGAGAGCTATGGCGCCGCCGCGGACCGGCTGCGCCCACTGATGGAGGAGTGGCTGAGCCCGCAACCGGCGCGCTCGCTGGATGTGCTGGACCTTCCCTTGGCGGGTGCGCAACCCTTTGCCGCGGACAGCCTTCTGGTGGCACCGCTGCAGCCCGCGGCGGCAAAAGATCTCGCGCCGGTGCTGGCCTATCCGCTTGCCTCCGCCTGGCTGCCTGCCGATGCCGCGCCGTGGCTGGCGCAGGGCCTGCCGGAGCTGATGCGCCTGCTGGCGCTGGAACGCAATGGCAATCGCGAGGTGGCGATGGCAAGCATTGTGGCCAGCCTGCCGACACTGGCAAGCAGGGAAGCCGCACCCGATGCGACAACCTTCGCACCTTCGGTGGTGCCATCCGCAGGCTTTTCCTCGTCGGTATCTTCGTCCGCGCCGTCCTCGGCAAGCTCTCCCGCGCCTTCCGCGCCGCCGCTCGCGCAATGTGTGGACGCAGTCTGCGCGCGTACCAAGGGCGCTTACGTGTTGACCATGCTGCGGGGTATCTTGGGCGACGCGCCACTGAAGCAGGCGATTGCCGGCTGGGCCGCGACCCGCGCCAACGCTGCCGGTTCGCCGCAAACGGATACGGCCACGTTCGAGCGTCTGCTGCAGACCGCCAGCGGCAAAGACCTGCGCTGGTTGTTTGCGGACTGGATCGACCGCGACGCCGGCCTGCCGGAGCTGACCATTCTGAACGTCGCACCACGCCGCATCGAGCGCGGCACGGTGACGAACATTGTGCCGACCCAGCGTCAGCCCGTGGGTGGTCCCGTCGGGCCTGAACCGGTGGCGCAGCCCGGTGATCCGACCGGGCCGGAGCGCGCGACCGCCGCCTCACGCAACCAGATCGGCCCACGCGATGGGTCGTGGCTGATCGCGGTCGAGGTGCAAAACAACGGCGACGCCGTGGCGGAGGTACCGGTGACCGTACGCGGCAGCGGCCTGCAGAACTCCCTGCCGCTGCGCATCGCGGCCCACAGCCACGCAACGATCCGGGTGCCGTTTGAAACGACGCCGGAGGAAGTCACCGTGAACGATGGAACCACGCCGGAGCGCCGGACAACCGTGCACCGCCGGACGATTACTGTGTCGGACACGATGCGGTAGGGGGGTAGTGACACCTTCGTTCGGGAGGAGAACGGCTCTGGCTTCTAACAAAGCCGCATTCAGCCGAGATTGCCTTGATCTCGCTGGCTAAGCTGCAATCATTCTGACCGAAACTCTATGTGAAGATGCCTAAGGCCGTCGCCGTTGCCGGTGGTGACGGGATGCCGCCGGTAGTGTACCTGCGGCGGTCCATGCCTGGGTTTTCCCCCAAACTCGTTCAGAGCTGACTGGTCCGGTGAGCGTCGGCGGCAGGTCGTCGCCGAGCGCGGGAAGCAATGTCGCCAGTTGGCGTGCCGTCTCCGCGAAGGTGTACTGCAGCGTTGCACCGTCGAAGCCTACGGTACCGGTGATGGCGGCAGCTCCGGATGCACGGGGCTCGGGTTCGCCGGCGATCTTTGCTGCTTCAGGCTGCTGGACTGCGGTCACGGCAAACAGTGCGCCCTTCAATGAGACGGCTCCGGTTTTCGCGCGTGCGGCATCCGGGAATGAAGCCGCAGGATAAATTGCCTGGAAGAACCAGGGGTTGTTCGTTGCTGCCTGTGAGGCCGTCGCGTCGGTTGTGGCGTTGGCTTTTGCCGCGACGGTCGGCAGGGTGCAATGGCAGGCGATGTTTCCAGTCCAGCCTGTGGTTTGTGCCGGATCCTGCCGCAAATGGACGCTAAAACTTCCTCCAACCGTTGTCGTCGCCGGAATACGGCTGCTGAACAGGCGCATCCAGCGCAACGCCCATTCAGGCGACGCGTGCTGCAGATCGAGCGTGGCGGTCGCGGAGCGTAGGTCCATCGTGTTCGGAACCTCGGCCTGCAGTGTCAGTACATCCGGCGCGGGAGCCGCTGCCGTCGTCGCGCCGGAAAACGGCAAACCGTCCAGCAGGGAACCGTGTTTCGCCGTGGGCAGGGCGCACCGCACGCCGCGAAACTCGTGCGCCACGCCGATCGCTTCTGCCTCGCAGTGGGTGTCCAGTTCCAGGGTCTCAGCCGGAACAAATTCCGCGCGCCGCAGATCACGCAGATGCATATCGGTCGTGATGCGCATGGCCGCCGGTGTGCCCTGTACCTGCAACTCGGCAGAGATGCTGCCGCGCCAGCCGGTGTCGCTGCCGACGGCGAGCTTGCTTGCTTCGCCGAGCGGCGTTGGTTTCCAGGTGGCCTGCAGGCTCAATGGTTCCTGCGCGGTACTGACGCCGGTGCGGCCCAGCGACGCCTCAAGGCGCACCTCGCCTACATCGCTTGCGTCGGTGTCGGTGCGCAGGGGACGGCCAGCCAGTCGTAGCCGCCACTCCTGCTGGTTCGGCAGCCACAAGGCGAATTCGGCGTCGGTCAGGGCATAGGGCAGCTTGGTATCACCCAGCTTCAGGTTCACACGCGCGTCGGTCGCCTCAATGTACGGAAAGCGAGGCGCGCCGCCGGCGCGTCGCTGTGCGGTAGGCGCGCTCTGCACCTGCGCGGCCTGCGACACCACGCCCTGCACGTTCCAGTACCCGGCGTCGTTGCGCACCAGGTTGACCGTGGGGGACTGCAGCCGAATCCGTGAAATTTCAACGCGGCGACGCCACAACGAGCTGAAGCGTACCCGGGCTTCCATCACGTTGGCGCGCATTGCCGGCTCCGCGCCGAACCGGCCGTCCTCCATCACCACGAAGTTGTGGATGGTGAAGCCGGGCAGCGGCAGCAGGTGCAGCTCGATGCTGTCGAAGCGCACCGGGCGGCCGATGGACTGCGCAATGGCCGACGCGATGCGGTGCTGGTAGCGGTTGATGTTGAGCAGTGGTGGCAGCGTGACCAGAAGGGCGATGACGATAAGTGCGGCGGCGATCCAGGCCAACCGCCGTTTACCCCGTCGGCCAATCACCGGTTCGCGGTCGATAGCGTCGTCGCTCCAGCGATCCCGGTCGTCGTGCCGTTCCTGCTCTGCAAGCGCGTGGGCCTGCCGGTCCTCGGGGTTTACCGTCATGCGCTAGCGCACCACGTGGCCGGTGCGGGACCAGCGGGTGTCGCTCACGAGATGGGTTGCCTCGTGGACGAACCACGCCACGGTATTTGCCAGGCCGGTCTTATCGTTCTGGTTGGCGGGCGTAATGAACGACCAGTAGACGAACATGGGGCGGCCCAGGATGTTTTCGCGCGGCACGAAGCCCCAGTAGCGGCTGTCCAGCGATCCGGTGCGGTTGTCGCCCATGGCGAAGACGGTGTTCGGAGGCACGACCAGTTCGCCGTTCTGCACGTGATTGGGAAAGTCCACGGCCCAAAGCTCCGGTCCGCCGCGTGGCGGAGCACTGCGGGGGAAGTCGTCGCGGTCGGGGTCGTAGCTGGTGTTGCCGTCGTCGCTGTCGTGCGGCAGGGCGATCTGCGGCTCGTCCTGCCTGACGCCGTTGCGGTACAGGATGCCGTGCTGCAGGTGGATGCGGTCGCCGGGCAGGCCAATGGCGCGCTTGACCAGCACCAGGTCCGGCTCTTCCGGGTTGGGCTTGACGAAGACGATGATGTCGCCGCGCCGCACGTCGCGGTAATGGAACAGGCCGGTGGCGAAGTTCTGCGGTGAGAGGGTGCTGCGGTCCACCACGACGTGGTCACCGATCAGCAGCGTCTTTTCCATAGACGCCGAGGGAATGACGTAGTTCTGCGTCAGGAACGTCATCAGGAACAAGCCGATGACGAAAACGAACGCCGTGCCCGCCAGCGATTCCGGCAGCGTTTCGCGGTGCTCTTCTTCCGCCACCACGGGAACGGCCGTGCCGTCTGCCATGGGGACTGTTCCGTCTTCTTCTCTCAGCACTTCCGTCGACACCGGCTAGCCCTCCGCAGCGACCAGTGTACCGCTCTCACCGGCAAGCTGCGTCGCTCAATACCGTTAACGCAACACGCGCGGCATTCGTTCCCTGCGCAGGGCCGCGCCTTTTTCGCCGCGGTCGACGGAGAGATAGACCAGCAGCGGCTCGCCGACGATGTTGTCTCGCGGCACCAGCCCCCAGAAGCGGCTGTCCTGGCTGTTGTTGCGGTTGTCGCCCATGGCAAAGTAGCGACCGGGCGGCACGGGCAGTTCCCCGCCACGCATGCGTGCGCGCAGCTCCGTCCACCACGCGGCTTCCACGGCCGGGTCGGCCTCCTGCAAGTTTGGGAAGCGATCGCGAAAGCTGGAGCGCCCAGCCGGCCGGTACTGCGCGAAAGGCTCATCGATCTGTTCGCCATTCAAAAAAACGTGGTTGTCCCGCAGGTGCAGCCTGTCGCCGGGCAGCGCAATCAACCGCTTTACCAGCAGTTCCTGCGGGTGCACGGGGTAGTGGAAGACGACCAGCGCATTATGCGTGGGTTCGCGATAGGGCAGCAGCCCAGCCCAGCGGCCGGCCGGCGCAAACACCTGCTTGTTTACCAGCACAAAGTCGCCGACCAGCAGGGTTTTTTCCATGGAGCCGGAGGGAATCTGAAAGGGCTGCACCAAAAATGTGACGATAAACAGTGAAAGAACCGTCAGACGCGCAAGGGAGACCGCGATCTCCAGCAAGGCGTCCAACAGCGTGCGCGGCGTTGCCAGTGGGCCGGTGCCGACGGGGTGCAGGCCGGCTTCCGGCAGAGCAACAGGTTCCGGCAGTCCCGATCCGGTTACGGAAGAATGCTGCGGCAAGGTCATTCCGAGGAGTCCGTCGCGGCAGTCAGTTGGCGATAGGCTTCGGCAGCCGCGGCCTTCTGTGCGCTTTTGCGATTGCGTGCCTCGCCACGCGCCAGCACGGTGTCGCCCAGCAGAACCTCTTCCACAAATCGACGATCCGCCTGTGTCTCGCCCAGTTCCGCCGCCGTGCGATAGCGGGGCACACCTTCGCCGCGCGCCTGCAGCAACTCCTGCAGCGCGGATTTCCAGTCGCCGATCACGCCAAAACTTGCGCCTGCCTCGGCCACCTCGTCCAGCGTTGCCAGGTGCGGTTCAAATACGTGACGCATCACCAGGCCGCGTGCCGTGTCATACCCTTGCGGTACGCTGTCGCGATACACGGCGGCAAGCACAGCTTCAACCGCGTTGGCCAGCAGGGAAGTCTTGGCCCGGCCTCCCGTGGCCTCCAGGTCGCGGCCCAGCCGTAACACCTCGCCAAGGCGAAGCTCCGTGCCGACGGACGACAGGTTTTCCCGGCTTACCAGCATAGCGCGCATGCGCGTCAGGTCGCCTTCGCGACGGTGGGCAAACCGCTCCAGCAGCAACTCCGTCACGATCAGGTCCAGCACGGAGTCGCCCAGAAACTCAAGCTGTTCGTTGTCCGCGGTGGTTTCGCTCCGCCCGTGTTCCTCGGCGACAGAACGGTGCGTCAGTGCCAAACGCAGAAGCGCGGCATCGCGAAAGCTGTAGCCAAGCCGCTGTTCAAACGCCTGCATTGCCGCATCGTCATTGCCGGGGGAAACCATGCTGTTCAGTGTAGCGAGATCGTCAGGCCCCGATTGCTACAGGCAGCGTGTCCGCGCGGCATGCCGCAGCTTGACGAGCGAAAATCGCCGCGCCGACCACCTCGTTGCGCGCGTCTTCCGGCCGGGTTTCAATGGAGAAGCTCTGCAGCGGGCTCATGCGCACCATTTGCTCCACGTACTCGTACAGCAGCGGCACGTCGACGAACCGCACGTTGTAGCCGGTGATGTAAAACTTACCCGCGCCGCTCAGGTGAATGCTGGATGCGGTGCCGGCGGCGAGGGCACGATGCCACAGCTTTCGAAACTCCACGCAGCGAGGGTCCCCTGCTTTTGCGGCCTCGAACACGTCTTCCGGCTCCATGTCCAGAAAGCGCAGGCGCATGGCGCGGTGGCCCATAATGCCTTCCATGTGGCCGCGTCCGCCGCAACCGCAGAAGGTTTCCTTGTCGTCCAGCGTGACGGTGGTGTGGCCGCCTTCGCCCACGCCCTCCGTCAGCGGATAGCGGCCGAAACCGATGCCCGTGCCCAGCGTCCACACGCGAATGGTGTGCTGCAGCTTGCCCTGCGATGCGGCCAGCCCCGCAGCCACTGCGTCTGCGTCGTTGATAACGGTGATGGGCACATCGATGCCGTGCGCCTTCAGCATGGCACCAATCTCCGCCGCGGCGCGCACGCCCTTCAACTGCGGCAGGTTCGGCGCGTCGTCCACCACGCCGTTGCGCACGATACCCGGCAGTGCCACGCCGACTGCATCGATCGCGCTCAGGTGCGCGGTTGCGGACGAGCCGTCGCGCACCAGACCAATACCCTCGCTTGCGCCGTGGTCGTTCGGCACACCATGCACGACGGCGACGATCTGCTCGCACATGGCCTCGATCAGTGCCTCACGCGGCATCTCCATCAGCGCGTCATCGGCGTCTTCCGTCTCGAACGGGTAGCCGCGCAACTCACCCGCGACGCCGTTTTCATCTACCAGCCCCGCCACAATCCGCTTTGAGAGCGTCAGCCCCACCGTCTTTTTGCCACTCATCGCGTGCCTGCTTTCTTTCTCATCCCGGGTCGGTTCTGGATTCGTGCAACGCCTTGCCTGCACTGCGGCGCAAGAAGCTCCGTGCGCCGGATTATGCGCCACCACCGGTACCGCACGCAACCCGGATGCGCGATGCCGGGCAGCCGATGGTGCTATTTCCGGCAATTCTGTGCCTTGAGCCAGGCATATAGTGGAGCGAAATCGTACAGCAGCGGTTGCGCTTGCCCGGCATGGGTTGCACGTCCAGGTGCTCGGGGGCGGTCATCTGCCGCAGCGTGCCCTGCCATGGCTGGCTGGCCCAGGTCTGTCTGTTCAGCTTGTCGCCCGCAGCTTTGCCGCACAGCATGCCACGCCGGAACAGCGGCACGGCATCCCACAACGCATGGTTCGTCCCTTGCGGCACCGCTTTTCGCGCACGACCATGCTGACCCCGGGAGTGCCGGAAGCGGTCTTTGCGCGGTTGCACGCCCTGCAACCGACCGCCGTGCGGCGCTGGGGCAGCATGTCCGTCGAGGGGATGCTGTCTCACCTGGACGGAGCCTATCGCGGAATGCTGCAAGCGGGTGTTTTTGCTCCGTCCGGCAACGCGTGGGTGGGACGCGTCCTGGTGCGGCCGGCTGCATTGCATGTGCCGCTTCGGTGGGCGCGGGGCCTGCCGACCGTTCCGGAGCTGGATGTGCGAAAAAACGGCAGGCTTCCCGGAACGTTTAAGGCGGAACGCGCGCATGCGGTGCAGGCCATGACGTTGTTCCTATCGCACAGGGACTGGGATGGCCTGCAGCACCCAATGATGGGCTCACTGAACGAGTGGGAATGGATGCGGTGGGCGTGGTTGCATACCGATCACCACCTACGCCAGTTCAGCGCCTGAGCAAACAGGAAGTAATTGGGCGGTATTCCTCTATATGTCGATTTTGAATGTTCGAGGCTTTAGCCTTTGAGATAGAAAACCGAACGACTAAAGACGCGGCTTTAGCCACCCAGATTGGTATTCCCTGGTCGTGCGACAACAGCCGCAAACCTATGCGCTCACGATGGTCTGCGCGGAACGCATGCGCATCTTCCAACGCACCGCGAATGCGGAACTCCTGATCGCTACCTTGTTCCGCTCCCGCGACGGCGAACGCTTCCAACTGCATGCCTTCGTCATCATGCCCGACCACGTTCCTCTCGTGATTCACCATTCGCTTCGCTCGAACAGGCGGCCGGTCTCCTCAAGAGCAGGTTTTCCTTCGCCGTACGCAGGCAATACACCGGTACCGTTTGGCAGGACGGGTATGATGCCCATCGTGTTGTCGACTGCAACGATTACCACGTGCAAATGGAATACATCGCCCAAAATCCGCAACGAAAAAGGCTGGATGGAGTATCCGTTCGTGCACAGCCGGTACGCCGAGATGTGACGGCATTGGGCGCCACTGGGCTATGGCTTCAGTCTTTGCGCAGGCGGTTCAGGCCGTTGAACGCAGCCACCTTGTAGCATTCGGCGAGTGTCGGGTAGTTGAAGACCGTATCGACAAAGTAGTCGACCGTGCCGCCCAACGCCATCACGGCCTGCCCGATATGCAGCAGTTCGCTGGCACCTTCGCCGATGATGTGCACCCCCAAGATCGAGCGGTTCTCGCGGTTGAAGATGAGCTTCAGCCGGCCGGTCGTATCGCCACGGATCTGGCCGCGTGCGATTTCGCGGTAGTACGCCACGCCGACCTCATAGGGTACGTCTTCCTCGGTCAACTGCTCCTCGGTCTTGCCCAGGAAGCTGATCTCCGGAATGGTCCAGATGCCATAAGGATAGTAGCTGGGATTCGACAGGATAGTCTCGTCGCCGAATGCGCGCGCGGCACTGATGCGGCCCTGCTCCATGGACACCGAGGCCAGGGAAGGGAACCCGATGACGTCGCCAACGGCAAAAACCGACGGACATTTGGTGCGGAAATCCTTGTCGACCGGAATGCGGCCCCGACTGTCGGAGCTGACACCGATATTTTGCAGTAGCAGTTCGTCGACGTTGCCCTGACGGCCGACGGCATACAGCAGCGCGTCGCCCTGAACCCGTTTGCGGCTCTCCAGAACGGCAGTCACGGTGCCGTCTTCATTCTCGACGACGCTCTCGACCTCTTCGTTCATGCGCATGGTCACGCGGCTGTCGCGCAGGTGGTAGCTCAGTGCCTCGACAATCTCCTGGTCGGCGAATTCGAGCAGGCGAGGCCGGCGCTCGATGAGCGTCACGCGCACGCCCAGTGCGGCGAACATGCAGGTGTATTCCACGCCGATGACACCGCCGCCGACGACGATCATCGTCTTGGGCAGGTTCTTCAGCTCCAGAATCAGGTCGGAATTGATGATAGTGGAGCCGTTGATCGGCACCTTATCGCTGGCGGCCGGCTTGGTGCCTGTGCCGATGATGATGTTTTTGCCTTCGTAGACGGTCGATCCGCGGGAGTTGGTCACACGGATGTGGTTCGCGTCTTCAAACGAAGCCGTGCCGGTCAGCATTTCGATGTTGTTGCGGCTGAGCTGCGCCTCGGTCACGTCGATTTCGGTCTTGATCACGTGTTGCACGCGA
>CBAAAH010000057.1:0-11032 GCA_964658865.1 uncultured Granulicella sp. | reverse complement strand
CGAAGGCTACCCCGCCGGCGAGATGAAGCACGGCCCCAACGCCCTCATCGATGAATCCCTCCCCGTCGTCTGCATCGCCACCAAAGACCCCACCGACCCCGCCAGCGTCCTCAAATACGAGAAAACCCTCTCCAACATCCAGGAGGTCACCGCCCGCGCCGGCCGCGTTATCGCCATCGCCACCGAGGGCGACACCACCATCACCCAGCTCGTCGAACACACCATCCACATCCCCGCCGCTCCCGAGCTCCTCCTCCCCCTCCTCGAAACCATCCCCCTCCAACTCCTCGCCTACCACATCGCCGTCCGCCGAGGCTGCGACGTCGACCAACCCCGCAACCTCGCCAAATCCGTCACCGTTGAGTAGTGGTTTACCGCTGCAGCAGGTTTGTCCGTAGCAGCGGTTCTATCTTGTAAAGGTCGACATAGAAAGCTGCTGTCATGCCGATCTTCAAGTTCGACCCACGCAAAGCACGCACCAACTGGACCAAGCACGGCGTCAGCTTCGACGCCGCCGTGTCTGTCTTTGAGCGCGACCCGTCCGCATACACCGACCTCGACGAGCTCCACTCTGAAAACGATCTCCGGTTCTTCACCATCGGCGCTGTCCGCCAGATCAAGCGCATGGTCGTGGGGATTCTTATCGTCCGCGCTCTGGTCCGGAATCGTCTCTCGCGTCCCGGTAGTTCCTGTCCCAGCTTCATGTTCAGCACGAAAGACGAAGCGGCACGCGAAGTCCGTCCGTTCCCATCCGTAAACGGATGAATCCAGTTCAGCTTTCACATCACATACGCTGTAAGGTGCAGAGGACTCTTATCCCAGTGTTCGTTCACGTAGTCGCACATCTCTTCAATGTGCTCGACAACGGCACTCGCAAGCGGCGGTGTATGCCTTCTACCGCATTGCAACCGGAACTGCTAGATAACAGCTATACGCCGTTTTCCTCGTAGGTTGTAAAGACAGCATCGTCTGCGCCAATGGGCATGGACTGCAGCGTGACAAGGTCGCGTTGCAGTTGTGCCCATTTCTGCGCGTTCTGCTTCGTGGCAAAAGGCAGATTCAGATCGGTGTAGAACGTCAAAATTTCTGTGCGCACGCCGGGTGGGACGGGGTTGGTGGGGTGCGCGGCGAGCCGGTGCAGTAGCGCCGCGTACGTCTCGTCTGCGAGTGGATAGCCGGCTGGACGCACCGTGTTGCCGGTATCCAGATCGCGGTTCGCAAGGGGATGAGTTGGATCGGGCGGCGCGGGATGCCGGCTGCTTGCGCTTTGCGCTGACGGCAGTGCCGCTTCAGGTGACGGAGCCGCCTGGTCTGAAGATTTGCCGGACAGCGTATCGAGTTTTGCGAGCGTTGCGGCGGCAACGGGTTGCTGTACTCCAGCCGGTGGCTCGGCGTGCAGGTCGGATGCGGCAGCTAACGCGGCGGTGGGCAGCGTTGCCGGCGGCGGCGTAAAGCGCCGCAGCGCACGGTTCAGGGCGTCGGTTGAAGCCATGACGGAGTGCACGTAGTCTGCCTCGGTTTGCGCGGTTGGGCCTTTGATGGCGACGAGTTTGAGCGGGCCGATCTTGGGCAGGATATAGAGGAATCCTGCCAACGTGTAGGTGCCGATGCCGGGCTTCTTGCGGTAGTCGTCCCAGTGGTTTTTCGTGCTGACCTGCTGCACCTCGCGTTGCAGTCGCTGCAGGTCGGCGCTGGGGCTGTCCGCAGGTTCGTGCGAGCGGTGCAACACGGTAACGGCATAGGCGATGCGTGGGATGAAGTTGCGCACGGCGAAGCGGTAGCCGCGCACGTTGATGCGGCGGCCTCGGCCCTGGCTGAAGTCTTCACCCAGGCCGTAGGTTTGATAAAAGGCGAGAGCGAGCTGCTTCGTCGGCACTTCAAGACCTACATGGCGTAGGTAGTGCACGGGGGCGAAGCGGTGCTGGGCGATCTGGTCGATGTCGAAGGCGAACTCGGTTTGCACGTGCTGGTGCTCGCCCTGGGCGTAGTTCACGCTGTTGCCGTAGCGGGCGCGCAGTTTGGGAAACTCCACGGGGACGGCTACGTTCGTCGCCTGCGCGTGCCCGATGGTATCGCCCATGTAGTGGCTGAGCGCGCCGATGGCGAAGGCGAGTTCGTCGGCGTTGCCGGCGTTGCGAAACAGGTTGACGACAAAATCGCCGGTGCGCACGTAGTGGGTCAGGTCGCTGAAAAAGGCGTCGCCGAAGGGATAATAGCCGATGTCTTGGATGACGCAGCCGCCGTAGGCGTAAGCGCGCGCGTGCTCAAGCTGTTGCGCGGTAAGGCCGGGGTAGCGGCTGCGCAGCAGGGGAACGATGGACGTGTCCCAGGTAAGGTCGATCAACTGCTCGTGCGTGAGCAACGAGTAGGGTCGCGCGGGCGGCGCACTCAGCAGAGAGACGGACAGTGCAACGGCAGCGGCGAACCATTTCAAACGCATTGTGGTTGAGGGTATCGCATGTGGCAGATTCAAGCGTTTGCCCGGTATTGCCGATAATTTACCTGCATGGTTCTTTCCGGGAGTTCCGAATCGCTGCTGGCGAGCTACACGTTTGCCTTCTCCGGCGTGATGCTGGTGTTGTATGAGCAGCATGTGCACGTGCTGTTGAGCGATCCGGCGACGTATAGCAGTGTGTTTCACCACAAGTGCGGCCTGACGATGCTTGCGGGGATGGCGTGGGCCGGATTTGAAAGCGTGATGTTTACGGCGACGCTGCTGCGCGAACGGCAGTATGACCGCGAACACCGCGCACGCCTGCAGGCCATGCCTAAGACAACACGAGCAGCGTACCCGTATGCGCGGGCAGCACAAACGTCTGCCCCATAGAAGTGCGGCGACTCGTGGTTTCTCGCACAATGCTGCTCACCTGGGCGAATCGTGCGTCGAGCGCCGGGCCGGTGAGCGTCTGCAGCGTTTGAAAGTGCGGTGCGGTCATCTCCACGAGCGTGTTCGCTTCCTTGTTCAGGATGGCGAGGAGCACCTTGCCGTCCGGACGCCGGGCCGCATAGGCCACAAGATTCAGGTCGCCCGGCTGGCTGAGCGTAACGGGAACGACGGAACACCCGGCAAAGGCCGCAGCGAATTTCATGCCCTGGCCCACGGGTTCCAGCACGTAGTCCGGACTGAGCTTGCCGTCGGTGCCGCTGCCGGCGAGCGTGCCCACGTTGGCGATGGGCGTGTAAAAGGGCTTGGGATGCGGCAGGTTGTGGTCGGCCATGAGCTCTTCGCCGCGGAAGCGGTTGCCGACGGATACAGCGGTAGCATGGCCGGAGCCGCCGTGCAGGTTCACGCCGCTGTACCCGTACTGCATCAGTTCGAAGAGGTAGGTTGCGCTCCATAGCGCTGCGGCATACACATCGCTCACCCCTCCCTTGCCGGCCTGGTAGCAGGTGTTGCCCTCGGTCATGCGGACTTTGACGCCCATGCGCGTGGCGGCGGTGGTCGCCAGTTCTGCGTCGTGCTTTACCCTGGCGCTCGGCTTCAGAATCGCGGCGATGTTCATCTCCGGATTGCTGGGCGGTCCGCCGACGTAATAGTGATGGCTGAGCGAGACGACGCGCGGCTTGTCGGGGATCGCGGCCCAGCGCTCTGCGATTTTCGGCAGCCAGGTAACGTCTCCCGCAACGTCGGGCATGCCGAAGACGGCGTTGGGACAGGCTTTCTGCACGGCGCGCGCGATGGTGAGCCACTGCTGCAGGTAGGTGTCGACATTCCACGTGGCTTTATCGCGCAGGTGCCGCCAGAACAGGTCGACCTCGTTACCGATTTGGAATGAGAGCAGGCGGTTGCCGAGGGTGTTGTAGACGAACTCAGCTTCGGGTACGTCGGTGGTGACGGTGCCGTAGCCCAGGTTCAGGCCGTAGATGCACGTCCATCCCGTAGCGTCGAGAAAGCCCTTAAGCGCGCGGACCGCCTCCGGCGTGATGGCAAACATGGTGTCGGGCGGCGGTTCACCGTCGTCGACGATGCCCCTGGGGCGCACGGGTACGGCGGTGTCCGGGTGAGCTTTCCACCAACTGAATTCGCTGGTGTTGCCGCCCAGGCGCAGCACGCCACGAGGTGCCAAGTTACGGAACTGCCGGACCAGGCCCACGTTTTCCGGCGCGAAAAAGGTGGGGTCTTCCAACTGCATCGCCTCATACGACAAGCCGATGAAATCCTGCGGGATCGTGGGTCCGATGCCGGTGCCCAGGGTGATGGTGGCCGTTGCCGGGGTCTGCTGTGCGGTTGCAAATGGCGAGCAAATCGCGAGCGTGGCGGAAGCGGCGGTGGCGTGGGCCAGGAAGTCGCGGCGGGAAAGAGGCGAGGTTGGCATGCGCACGCAGGGTAGCATTCGTGTGCGTGTTGGCGAAAGCGCCGGCTCGATGCCGATGGAAGGCGATTGCTTCTGAATCGACTGCGGAAGCCGTGCCCCTTCAAATAGTGAAAAGAAGCTACGCGGTGACGGAGGGTGCCGGGTTGCGCAGGCGTCCGGCCAGGTAGGCTGCGGGTGCGGCGACCAGCAGGGCAAGCGCCTGTGCGTAGTGATGCTGGCCAGGCGTGTGCGTTTCGGCAAATGCTGCGGCGACGGCGATCAGCGCGGCAACCGCATCCGAGGTGCCGCGTGGTGTCTCCGGCGCGGCGATGGCGCCGACGAAGCCACCGATGAATCCGCAGATTGCCGCGACGACCCCGGTAAGGACGATGAAGCCGGTTGCCGCGCCATCCCATGGGCTATCGTGATGCGTGATTTTGAAAAACCATGCGAGATAGAGCCCGAGCGCGAGGAGCGACCCGAGGAGAGCGGCGAAGGTGGCACGAGCGATGCGCATGGGTGTCCGGTTCGATGAGGATAGCGCGTTGGCGGATGGAAAGGAAGTGCGCTGCGCTGTTCTTCGGCTGGAGCGGCCCGATTCAGGCCAGCATGGCGTGTTCGGTTTCCAGCGCGGCGACCAGCGCGTCCAGGTCCGAGGGTACGGTGTACAGGCCAGGCGTGACCCGGATCACCGGGCCATTCGCCACGCCCTTGCGCGCGACGGTCAGGATGTTGTGCTTGTCGAGCAGGCGGTGCTGCACGCGTTCGGCATCGGCCATGGTGTGCATGCCGCGCAGGCGAAAGCTGGTGATTGCACAGAAGCGGGCGGGATCGTCGGGCACGGTGATGTCCACGCCGGGAATGTCGCGCGCGCGGTCGACCCAGGCGTTGCGCAGGCGGCGCAGGTGTTTTTCTTTTACCGCACCGCCGATCGCGTGGTGGAACGCGACGGCGGTGGGTATGGTGAGCTGGGCGGCGAAGTTGACGGTGCCTGCGGGGACGCGCGCGCGCAGATCGGTAGGCGCGTAGTCCGGGTTGTCGTAGCTGCGGTCAATGGCCTCGATGCGGTCGCGACGCACGTAGATGGCGCCCAGGCCCAGCGGCGCGGCGAGCCACTTGTGCATCGACCAGCCGATGAAATCTGCGCCGGTGTCGGCCGGGACGACGTCGAGGCAGCCGATGGCGTGGGCCGAATCGAGGATGGTATCGACACCGCGCGCGCGTGCCATCGCGACGATTTCACGCACGGGAAGAACGAGGCCTGTGCGGTTCGATACGTGGGTGAGCAGCAACAGCTTTGCGTTGGGCGTTGCCTTCAGAATGCTGTCATACGCCGCCAGAATGTTGGCGGTGGTCGCCGGTTCCGGCATGTTGAAGGTCACGACCTGCGCGCCGCGATGGTCGCCCAGAGAGTTCATGGCGGCGATCATGTTGTCGTAATCCAGGTCGCAGTAAATCACCGCGTCGCCGGGCTTGAGGCCGCGGTAGTTCACGATAAGGCTCTGCAGGCCTTCGCTGCCGTCGCGGGTAAAGGCGATCTCGTCGGAATGCACGCGCAGCAGGTCGGCGACGCTGGCGCGCGCAGCCTCCATCTGCGGATAGATCGGGTGGTCGGGCATGGCGTTGCGCGCGAACAGGGAGTTGTAGCGGTTCACGTACGCGGTGTGTTCCGCGTAGGCTCCGGCGGTAACGCGCGGCATCACGCCCCAGTAGGCGTTTTCCAGGTTGATGACGCTTCGATCGACATCGAAGTGACTGGGCAGCGTGTCGACGGCGATGGAAGTCGGCATGGAAGAAGCCTGCTGCGCGGCCGCGGGTGCGTGTGGCAGCGCCATGGCCGGAGCGCATGCGGCCGCTGCTTTTAGAAACGCTCTGCGATCCGGCATGGGGCGGTTACGCGTCGATGCGGTAGGTGTAGTTTTCGATCACGGGATTGGTCAGCACGTCGGCCGCGATGCGCTCGACCTCGGCCTTGGCGGCGTCGCCGGTCAGCGTGTCGTTCAGCGTCAGGACGAAGTATTTGCCCTGGCGCACGTCTTCCACGTTAGGGTGGTGCAGGCGGCGCAGGGCGTTGGCGATGGTCTGGCCCTGGGCGTCCAGCACGGTCGGTTTCAGGGTTACGTACACATGGGCGCGCATGCAGCAATTATAGAAGGCAGGCGCTTGCGTGGCATCCGGACGGCCAACGCGATACTATCGAGGCGTTGCCTGCTGCCCTTTGCGGTACGCGGCGACGGTACGCCCGATGGCGCGCATGGTCTGCGCATCGGCCTGTAAATCTGATTGGAAAGAACAAGAGAACGCATGCCCAACTACCTGGAATTGCCGGTCGGCGCGAAGGCGCCCGCAGTTGTCAACGCGGTTATCGAGATTCCGCTCGAAGGCAAGATGAAGTACGAGTACGACAAAACGCTGCACGTGTTCAAGCTCGATCGCAACCTGTACTCGCCCGTGCACTATCCCGGCGACTACGGCTTTCTACCGTCGACGCTGGGCGACGACGGCGATCCGCTGGATGTGCTGGTGCTGGTGGATGAGCCGAGTTTTCCGGGATGCCTGCAGGAGGTGCGTCCCATCGGCGTGATGCTGATGGTGGATGGCGGCGAGGGCGATGAAAAGATTCTCGCGGTGGGCTGCGCAAACCCGCGCTTCTTCGACATCACCAGCTACGAGCAGATCCACCCGCACAAGCTGAAGGAGATCGTGCATTTCTTCTCGACGTATAAGGATCTTGAGGGTAAGAAGGTGGAGATCAACGGCTGGCGCGACGCGGCCTATGCGCATGAGGTGATCGAGAAGTCGATCAAGGCGTACGCGGACAAGAACGCGAAGTAAGCCGTTTCGGTATGGAAGAGCGGAGGCCTCCTGTGTCTCCGCTTTTTCGTTCTCAGAAGGGGAGGACATGGCTCGACACATTGGAATCGTCGGATGTTCTGCTGAAGGTGCCGCGCTTTGCTATCGGACGATCTGTATCGAAGCTTCGGAATTTATGGGCGAGCATGCGCATCCCGAGGTGTCGATGCATACGCACTCACTGGCAGAGTACGAGGCATGCCTGCGGCGGAACGACACGGAGGGTATCGGAGAACTGATGCTGTCGTCATCGCGCAAGCTGGAGAGCATCGGCGCGCAGGTGCTGCTGTGCCCCGATAACACGATTCACCGGGCGTTTGCGTATGTTGCGGACCGGTCAACGGCACACTGGCTGCATATCGCAGAGGTGGTTGCTGCAGCCGCTGCCGACCGGAGATTTCGACGACTCGGCATTCTTGGCACGCAGTGGCTGGTGGACAGCGACGTGTATCCCGACGCTCTTCGGGCCAGGTCGCTGGAGTTCGTCCGTCCTTTTCTTGAAGATTGTGCAGTGGTGAACCGCATCCTCATGAACGAACTGGTCGCCGGAGTTCAGCGTCCGGAGTCGGTGACTGCTCTTCAGGGCGTGATTGCGCGTCTGCGGAATCGCGGTTGCGATGCCGTGGTTCTGGGCTGCACCGAGCTTCCGCTTGTTCTTGGAGATCATAATTCCCCTTTGCCGACGCTTGATTCCACCAGGTTGCTCGCCAGGGCCGCAGTGCGCGCTGCACTGATCTGATTCGCTGCCTCATTGGGTCGCAGGCGTCTCGTCTACACGGGAGGACTGCTGCGGCGCAGGCGTGCGCGTGCCGTCAGGTAGAGCGGCAGGCCGCAGAAGGCGATGAGCAGAGCGAACAGGGCGGCGGGCATGCCTGCCGTGCGTTCCTCGCGTGCGGTCCACAGGGCAAACACGGTGAGCACCGCAGGACCAAGGCCGAGCAGGATCGGCACCGCGAGTGGACCGGGAATGCGGAATGGTCGTGGCAAATTTGGCTCGCGCAGGCGCAGCAGGATGAGCGCCACAAACTCCAGCAGCAGCGACATGCCCCACAACAGCAGGTCGATGGTGATGAGTCGTTCGAACGTGAGGCCAAGCGCCATCGCCCAGCAGGTGGCACAAGCCAGTAGCACCACCCAGGGCACGCCGTTGCTCAGCTTGCGCGTCAGCACCCGCGGCAGCAGGCCGTCGCAGGCCATGGCATAGGGTAGCCGGGTGTAGCTCAGGGTGAGCGCGTTGAACGTGCCCATGCTGTCCAGCGATCCCGCCAGAACGACGGCGACGCCCAGCGCAGGACCGCCCAGCAGCCGCGCTGCATCGACCCACGCACCGGTCGAAAAGCGGTTCGGCGGAATGCCCGCCCACGCCACCGCCGCGATGGGGACGAGGTACGTGAGCATGACCATGCCGGCGGCCAGCAGCATCACGCGCGGATACACGCGCTGCGGGTTGTCGACCTCGCCGGCGATGGTGGTCGCGTTGTCCCAGCCCATGTAGTTCCACATGGCGATCAGCACCGCGCCGCCCAGGTTCAACTGCGCCGGCGGCCCCAGCGCGGCATGGGGCGTATGAAATCCGATCCAACTGGCGAATGCCACCAGCGCCAGAAACGGCGACAGTGCGATGAACCACAGCCACACCGACCCATGGCCGACGGCGGCGGCGCCACGCAGGTTCCACAGTGTCGCCAGCAGCACGACGGCCAGTTTGATGGCAAGGCCGCGATGCCCGGCTGTGAGCGACGGCGCCAGATGCTGGAGGTAGAGCACGAACGTGGTGGGGTAAATCGCCATGTCGAACACCGAGGCGGCAAGCGAGAGCCACGCCTCCTGAAATCCCCAGAACGGCCCCAGAACGCGGCGCACCCACGCGTAAAAGCCGCCTTCTGCCGGAATCGCGGCGGAGAGTTCGCCGAGCATGAGCGCAGTCGGCAGGCTCCAGAACAGCGGCAGCAGCAACAGCAGCAGAAGCGCGCGTCCGTAGCCCGCGAACCCGATGATGTCCTCCAGCCCATACGGGCCGCCGGAAACCATGAAGTAGGTCGCCGCAAGCAGCGGCAGCAGACGCATCTTGCGCGGTGCGGGCTTGTTCATCGTCGGGTTTACAGGGGGCCACCTTGCCGGGAATCGGTGACTGCGGCGCGGCCACCACTGAACGATGAGCGTATCGCTTTTCCGCTGTTGGCGGGCAAAGAAATCGCACGCGCACCTGCGCTATGCTGGCGCATGTGCATTGCGGCGAGCGTGGGCAAGGCAGCGGTCAATCATCGCGACGACGTGCGCACGGTGCAACTGCTGCTGAACCTGAACACGCCGCAGGCCGTTGGGCCCATGGTGGCCGATGGTGTGTGCGGCGCGGGAACGATTGCGGCGATTGCGCTGTTTCAGCACGGCGTCATCGGCGGCAAGGATGCGCAGGGCGTCGTTACCCCGACCGATGCAACTGGTGGCAGTGATGGCACCACGCTGCACGCGCTACAGTCGGGCATGGTGCTGGGTTTTACGGCGGAAAAGCTGCAGGGCATCTACATTCACGCGGGCAGCGCGACGGTGGCGGGATTTTTCCCGGCGATGGTCGCGGGCATGGCGAAGGCGGGCATCGCGACGGCGCTGCGGCGCGCTCACTTTCTGGCGCAGGTGGGGCATGAGAGCGGCGAACTGCGCTACACCGAAGAGCTGGCCAGCGGCAGCGCGTACGAGGGCCGCGCCGACCTGGGCAACACGCAAAAAGGCGATGGTCCGCGCTTCAAAGGGCGAGGCCTGATCCAACTGACCGGACGCGCGAATTACAAGGCGTTCGGCAACTTTTGCAACCAGGATTTCTGCGGCAACGGCGCCCAGGACAGCATCGCAAACACGCCCGCGTTGGCAGTGGAGGCGGCCGTCTGGTTTTGGCAGACGCACAAGCTGAACGATCTGGCGGACCGTGACGATGTGCTGGCGATGACGAGGCGCATCAATGGCGGCACCAACGGCCTGGACGACCGTAAGCGGCTGCTCGCGCGGGCGAAGTGGTTTCTCGCCTCACCCACGCCCGACCCGGAAACGGTGAAGCTGATGCATGCCATGGAAGCCGCAGGCGAGGAACTGGAGTGGGGCGATGCGGATGCGATCTGGTAGGCCGCACGAGCTGATGGATCGATCGCCTGATCCTTCAGTGGCCGAACGGCGTTGCGTCAGGCGAACTCATCCGGTTTCGCTCACGAACCCCTTGCCTGGAACGGGATTGCCGTCTGCGTCGAAGGGGCAGTGCCGGCAGTCGTTGCCGCAGCAGTAGCCGCGTCGCAGATGGTAGGCAGCGGTGAACACAAAGAGCGGGCCATCGAAGTAATACTCGCCGTCTTCTGCGAGCGGCGCAGGCGGGCGGTCCGTTCGGGGCGTCGTAGAAGACTCGTCAGGCAAACAGGCCGCCTTGCGCATGAGGCTCCGGTGTCGGCGGAGGCGTTGCTTCCGAGAGGTGACCGGTGTTGCGGCGTTCGCGCGTCGGCTTGCGTGTACCTTCGGCGGTTGCCACGGTGTCGAGCGGGTTGCCGCGTTCGTCGCAGGCGGCACCGTGACGCAGGTACACGCGGCGGCCCGCGATGGCGGCGGCACGCTCCCCGGGAACGACGATCCCGATAAGGTTGACGGGGTCGCAGGCGGCGATAGAGATGATCTCTTCCGAAGTCGAGGCGCGGTGCAGGCGCAGACTTTCCACGGCCTCGGGCAGGGCGTATTGCTCGCCGGAAAAACCGGTAACGAAGCGGCCTCCACGCACATCGCCGCGTGCTTCCAGGCGCCGCAGCATGCGGAGTAGATCGCGCCACTTCGGTGCGTTTGCCTCGTGCTGGAGGAGATCGCGGAACAGCACGCCATAACGGCAGAGCAGGATGCGCGCCTGTGCGTCC
>CBAAAH010000056.1:0-11150 GCA_964658865.1 uncultured Granulicella sp. | reverse complement strand
ACCAATTTCCACCGCCTTGCCCAGACGCAGCGGCTGGCCGGTGAGCGGGTCGGGTTCGCCCGCGACGACGTTTCGAATATCCGTGGCGATAGTCCAGGAGAAGTCTCGTTCTGGAGTGACGTTGCGCAGGTGGTAGTCCAGCTTGTTGGCACCGGCGACAAGGTTTTTGCGGCCGATAAGGCTTGTATCCATCACCACAATGGTTTTCCAGCCTTCCGCGGCGTTTTCCCGCAAAATGCCGCGCAGCTTCTCTGCCTTTTGCGTCTTGAGCTGATCCAGCACCCCGCCGGGCATCACTTCGCGCAGCCCAACCGGCCCAAGAAAGCCCGCGGGGCCGCCCAGGTAGCGCTCCAGTTCTTCCGCCACCATGGGCCGCAGGCTGTCGCTTTGCGCGGCACTCGCAAGTTTCGTTTCGTTCACGCTGTGGTCGCCGCGCAAAAAAGCGAGCACCGGCCACTCAAAGGTGCTGCCGTTTTCAGCAGGTTTCTGTCCCATGTAGGCGACACACTTGATGTCCTGCGACGCTTCCATTCCCAGGAAGTCGCAGATGTCGGCAATGGCACCCTTGCCCGGCGTGTGAATGAGTTCGGGCAAGCCGTCGCTGGTGGGTGCAAGGTCTTCGACCGGCGTCAGTGTCGACGTCGCCTTCTCGATATTTGCGGCGTACGTCCCGTCGGGTGAAGATGCGATCCAGTCCTCGCCGGCCTCGGTGTAGACCATGAACTCCTGCGATTGCGAGCCGCCCATCGCGCCGCTGTCCGCCTCGACCGCAACGAACTCCAGGCCGCAGCGCGTAAAGATGCGACGGTAGGCGGCGTCGTGCAGGTCGTAGCTCTTATCCAGTCCCTCGGCGTCGATGTCGAAGCTGTACGAGTCCTTCATGGTGAACTGGCGCACGCGCAGCAGGCCCGACTTGGGCCGCGGTTCGTCGCGGAACTTGGTCTGAATCTGGTACCAGATTTGCGGCAACTGTTTGTAGCTGCGCAGTTCGTTGCGCGCGATAGAGGTCATGACCTCTTCATGCGTCATGCCCAGTGCCAGGTCGGCACCCTTGCGGTCCTTCAGGCGGAACATGTTGTCGCCCATTCCGGTCCAGCGTCCGCTTTCTTCCCACACCTCGCGCGGGTTCAGCGCGGGCAGGTAAAACTCCTGCGCAATCCTGTCCATCTCTTCACGCACAATGGCGACGACCTTATTGACGGCGCGCGTGCCCAGCGGCAGGTAGCTGTAAATGCCGGCGCCGAGCTGGCGAATGTAGCCCGCGCGCAGCAGCAGTTGGTGGCTCGCAACTTCAGCATCTGCGGGAACGTCGCGCAGGGTGGGAATGAATAGTTTGGACCAGCGTTGCATGGGCTCTCGGATTCGCTTTCTCACCGTTCATTCTACGGGTCGTTCGGTTTTCGTTCTCTACTTTGCGGATGCGGCCGTCCGCAAAGCATCGTAAGCTGACGGTGACTCATCTGCTGCTGTAGCTGGTTTTTGTGAAAGAGATTCTGCCATGCGTAATGGGATTGTTGCTGGAGCCATCGTCGTCGTCGTCGCCCTGCTGGTTTGGTCGGGCATGCATAATCTGCGTACCCGTCGCGCGGACGAGGCGCAGGCCCGCGACAAGCAAGCCACGATCGCCGTGGACAAGGCAGGCGCAACTGCGTCCATGGAGGCAGCGAGCGCGCAGTTCGGCTCTTCTCCCGACCTGCGCGGCAAGCCGGCTGCGGTGTTCTCGCTGAAGAATATGGACGGCAAGGAGGTATCGCTGGCCGACCTGAAAGGCAAGCCCGTGCTGCTGAACTTCTGGGCGACCTGGTGCGCTCCGTGCAAGGTAGAAATGCCTTGGTTTCAGGAGTTTCAGCAGAAGTATGCGGCGCAGGGGTTGCAGGTCGTCGGCATTAACGAAGACGAAGAGATCAAGCAGGACGTACTGAAGCAGGAGGTCGGCGACACGGCGAAAAAACTCGGTGTAACTTACCCGATTCTGCTAAGCAACCACAAGGTCGGCGATGCGTACGGTGGCCTGGACATGCTGCCGGCAACGTTTTATATCGACAGGAACGGTATCATTCGGGGCGAGGCGATTGGCCTCGCCAGTAAGGATGAGGCCGAGGCGAACGTGCAGAAACTGCTGCAGGCGGGGAGTTGACGATGGCGTCGTTGCGAAGAAAACTGAACCGCTTTCGCATGGTGCCGCTGGTAATGGTCGCGGCGGGAGTAGTGCTGCTGAACGCACGTGCATGGAACGCAACCGCTGGCATGGCCTATGCGCAGACGATGGATGTGGGCCAGCATCCGCAGGCGCCGAGGGGCGGCCACGTGAGCTTTGCCGCCGAACCACAGACCGTCGCAGCCAATCGTGCAGTGGTTCTCGAGCTCCACTTCCACGTCGATCCAGGCTTTCACATCAACTCGCACGCGCCTAAAAGCGACATGCTCATTCCGACCAGAATCGCGATGGAAGACCTGCCAAACGGTAGCGTCTCTGCCGTCGATTTTCCGCAGGGTATGCCGTACAGCTTCAGCTTTGAGCCGAAAAACAAGCTGGACGTCTATACCGGCGACTTCACGCTCATCGCGCACCTGACGACGAAGCCAGGACCGCAAACGCTGAAGGCCGCGCTGCATTACCAGGCGTGTGACGCTTCCGCCTGCTATCCGCCCAAGCTGTTGCCGGTAGAGCAGCCGTTCGTGGCCAAGTAGCGGCTATGCAACGATGCCGTGCTGCGTTGTGGGCGTGTGCTGTCGCTGCGCTGGTGGCGGCCGCCGCGCTTGTGCCCGCGCAGCAACGGGCGTTTGTGCATTCCCACGGGTGGCTGCATCCCTGGTTTCACGTGGCGCTTTTTAGTGTCGTCGCCTATCTGGCGGCACGCAGCGCACGCTCCACAAAGGTGCAACTCCTGCTGCTCGTGTCGGTGGTATTGTTCGGCTGCCTGACCGAGTTTGCGGAGTCGTACCTTTACGGCGGACCATTGGAGTTCGACGATATGGCATCCGATGCACTGGGTGCGGTGCTGGGCTCGGGCCTGGCCGCAACGCTGGAATGGCGCAGCGACACGGAAAGCGAAGTTGCCGATCCCTGGGAGTAGGCGCTCCGATTGAACAATGCCCCGATCTCATGCGCCCATTCGCGTATGAGACCAGGGGCTTAGAACTGTTCTGCTCGGCCTGTACTTAAGCGGTCGCTTTTTAGCTGATCGCGATGAGACCTGTTTAGGCACATCAGGTGGTGCGCCTTTTCTTCTGCGCCTCCAGAAAGCGGCGCAGCCGGTCAAGTGAGCGTGCCTTGCCGAAAACGACCAGCGATTCCAGCAGCGGCGGCGACGCGGTTTTTCCCGTCAGGATCACGCGCAGTAGGCCGAAGGCATCCTTGACGCTCCACTCTTTTGCCGTCAGCAACTCGCGGAGCGCTGCGTTGATGCTCGTCGTCGTCCAGTCGGCGGATTCCAGCACAGGCAGCATCTCGGCGGCAAACGCCAGCGTGTCTTCGAGCGTTCGCTTTTTGGGAACGAGCGCTTCCTGCATGGGTGTGACGTCGTCTTTGAAAAAGAAGTCGGTCAAATCGCCAAACTGGCCAAGCGTCTCGATACGCGTCTGCACCAGCGGTGCGATGGCGCGCAGGTAGTCGTCGGAGAAAACGGTCGCGCGCATGGCCTGGAAGAAGGTCTCCGCATCGAGCGCGCGCAGGTACTCGCTGTTCATCCACTTTAGCTTGACCAAGTCGAAGACCGGGCCGCCGAGCGAGATGCGCTTGAAATCGAAGCGATCGACCATATCGGCGAGCGCAAAGATGTCGACGAGCCGGGTGTCGATGCCCTTGCTCACGATCTCCTGCTCGGTGGGCTGGGCCATGCCGCCGCCCATCAGCCCAAGAAAGTTGAGCATCGCCTGCGGCAGGAAGCCGGCCTGCCGGTAGTAGACGAGCGAGACGGGATTTTTGCGCTTGCTGATCTTGCTTTTGTCGATGTTGCGCAACAGCGGCATGTGCCAAAAGCGCGGCAGATCCCAGCCAAAGGCCTGGTACAGCAGCACATGCTTCGGCGTGCTGCTGATCCACTCTTCCGCGCGGATCACGTCGGTGATGCCCATCAGGTGGTCGTCGACGACGTTGGCCAGGTGGTAGGTGGGGAAGCCGTCCGACTTCATCAGCACCTGGTCGTCCACGTTGAAGTGGTCGAAGGTGATGTCGCCGCGCAATTCGTCGTGAAAGGTGGTGCTGGCAACGCCGACGCCGGCATCGCCCTGCGGCACGCGCAAACGAATGGTGTACGACTTCCCTTCGGCCAATGCGGCTTCGACCTGCTCCGGCGTGTAGCGGCGCGAGGGTCCGTTGTACTTCGGCGGCTGCTTGGCGGCCATCTGCGCCTTGCGCTCGGCGTCCAGCTCCTCTGCGGTCTCGAAGGCGCGGTAGGCGTGGCCGCTGTCCAGCAACCGCCGGCAGTACTCCCGGTAGATTTCGGTGCGCTCGCTTTGGCGGTACGGTCCGTGCGGTCCGCCGACGTCAGGCCCCTCGTCCCACTCCAGGCCGGTCCAGCGCAGGGCGTCGAAGATCATCTGTTCGCTGCTGGCGACGAAGCGGGTGCGATCCGTGTCTTCGATGCGCAGAACGAACTTGCCGCCACGCTGCCGGGCAAACACATAATTTAAGAGTCCAATGTAGGCGGTGCCGACGTGCGGGTCGCCGGTGGGCGAGGGTGCGATGCGGACGCGGACGGGGCCCTGCTGCTTGGGGTTTCGTGCTTCGATTGCTGTGGTTTCTGCGCTCATGCCGTCTTCAAGGGTAGCAGCGGATTCTACTTGACCGGTAAATCCCGGCGGCATAGCGTGGACGCATGGCCTCCTACAGCATTCGCGCAGACGAAACGGAACTGGCATCGCTGGTAAGCCGCGCCGAGGCCGGCGAGGAAATCGTGCTGTCGCGGGACGGACAGGCCGTGGCGAAGATCATTCCTTTTCCTGAGCAAAAGCGCAAGGAGCCGCACTCCACGGTCGAACAAGCAGAAGTGAACCAGAAGCAGATCGTGCGTCAAGGCGGCCAAAACTTTAGTGGTTTGGCCGGAACCGATCTCTCTTGGCTGGACGAACCGCTTCCTGAAGACGTGCAGCGTGCGTTTGGAATGATCGATTGAACCTGCTGCTCGATTCGTATGTGCTGCTGTGGTATGACGATCCCGGGCAATTAAATGCCGGCGTCCGTCGAGAAATTGATAGGGCATCGCGGATCTGTGTGAGTGCTGCCACGGTATGGGAGCTGACGCTCAAGCAGACGATCGGTAAGCTTTCTCCGCAGCGCAACATCATTGAGCTTGCAACTCATTACAGTTGTGAGCTTCTAGTAATTTCCGCATCGCGTGGCGAGCTTGCTGGAAAGCTTCCGCTTCACCATCGCGATCCGTTCGACCGCATGCTTGTCGCGCAGGCGATGATCGAGGGACTGACACTTGTGACACACGACGCGACGCTCAGCCAGTACGACGTGCCGATCCTGCGCGTGTAGCTAACCCTCGCTGGATGGTCCAGCGGGCGGAGATGTGGGAGTCTGCGGGGACGGCGGGTACACCGGTGCAACCGGCTGCGGGTACTCTGCCTGAACGTACTGCATCGGTGGGTAACCCGCAGGCGGATACGGCGGATACTCCGCCGCCATGGGCACCACGCGCCATCGCGCAAACGCCAGAATATAAAGCGGCAGCAGCAGGCCGACCAGCGGAATGGGAATGAGCGCTAGAAGCGAAAGCCATGGCGACAGCCCGGCTTTTTTGAAGGCAAACCAGAACGGCACGATCAGCAGCGCATAAAACAGCAACATCAGCAGACCAAAGATCGGCAGCATCGTGGCCAGCATCCGCTGTGCCTGCGCCGGGTCGACATTCGCCTGATTCATCGCTCGCCTCCAGAAAAGCTCCGTGCACCGCGTGGTTAAGCGCGGGATGAGAGCATTTTGTCATCCCGCCGATGTTTTGCGCTAGGTTAAATCGTCGGAATCGAACGCGGGCTTGCGGCCGAGGCGGCGCAGGTCGTGACCTTCGCCCATCAGGCTGCGGACGACGACGTCGACCTCGACCGGGTCTTCCATTTCGGCGGTTAGGCGCCCGGGTTCTTCGGGTTCCGGCAGTGCCTCCAGCAGGACGGTGACGTGGGCCACGGCAACGCCGTCCTGGTTCAAGCCTTCCGGCGTTTTCGCCTTGATGCCCACATCGCGCGCCGGCACACCCAGCAGTTCTGCCACACGTGCGCGCATGTCGCCGGCAATGGGCACGATCTTGGGCCGCTGCAGAATCAGCACGGAGTCCAGGTTGACGATGCGGTAGCCCGCGGTTGCCACCTCTTCTAGCGCGGTCTCCAGAAAAATTGAAGAGTCCGCGCCTTTCCACCGCTCATCCGTCGGCGGAAAGAACGTACCGATATCGCCGGCGGACACCGCTCCCAGCAGCGCGTCGGTAATGGCGTGCAGCAGAACGTCGCCGTCGCTGTGGCCCGCCAGGCCCTCGGTGTGCTCGATCTTCATGCCGCCGATCACAAGTGGAACGCCCGGCTTAAAGGCGTGCGAATCAAACCCGTAACCAATCCTCATGCCTGGCAAATTGATCGTCCCCCATGTGCGGTTGTGGCTGTTCCAGCATATCGAACTCCGGGCCACCTGCGGCAAAGGCACGTACAACGGTCCTGTTGATTTGCCCGGTTGTGCTTTGTCGGCTTACGGGCCGGAGCTGCTGTCGCCTCTGTGTCCTGCCATGGTTCCTTTCCACCGCCAACCCGCGTGCCAACGGCTACACTGGAGTGCTATGGAAGTTCACGTGATTCTTCCGGCGGCGGGTCTGGGTACCCGCATGGCCGTGCCCGGCATTTCGGCAAAGCAGTTCCTCTCCCTTGGCGGTGAGCCCGTGCTGGTACGCAGCGTACGCGCGTTTGTCGGCATTGCGCGGGTTCAAACCATCGTGGTCGCCCTGCGCGCGGCAGAGCAGGAGAACGTCGCGGCGCTGCTGGCGGAGCACGGCTTTGCAGACCGCGTGCAGTTTGCCGTTGGCGGCGATCATCGCCAGGCCAGTGTCAGCAATGCGCTACACACGCTGAAGGCCGCGCCCGACGACATCGTCCTGGTGCACGACGCTGTTCGCCCGCTGATCGATGCCGCAACGATCGAGCGCACCATCGACGCGATCGTGCGGCATGGTGCCGCAATCGTGGGCTTGCCCGCGGTCGACACCATCAAGCAGGTGGAACGCATGGCCGATGGCGCCATCATCACGTCGACGATTCCGCGCGAACGCGTGGTGCAGGCGCAAACGCCCCAGGGTGCGACGGTTTGCAGCATGTTGCGCGCCTTCGATGAGGCAGAAAGCGAAGGCTTTCAGGGCACCGACGAGGCCAGCCTGCTGGAGCGCGCGGGGATCACCGTCGCGGTCGTTCCAGGATCGCCGGCGAACTTCAAAATCACTCAACCCGGCGACCTGGAACTCGCCGAGTTCTACCTTGCGGGTCGCAGCAACGGCGCTCGATGAGTGCGGATGGCACGCAGGGCCGACCAGCGCATGAGCGAGAGCAGGAAAGTCTCTGCCCTGACTGCGGATGTCGCCGCACCTTCATTTCACTGACCGTCGGCCCTGGACATGCTGGCATGCAAGTCACCTGTTTAGACCCAAAACTTTCGGGAACATCGTCCTAGCCGATTTCGTGCGGTGTCTTGTCGAAGTTGAACATCCACTGTATGCCGAACCTATCGGTCAGCATACCGAAGCGCGCGCCCCAGAAGGTGTCCTGCAGCGGCATGCGGACGGCACCGCCCTCGGCAAGCCGGGCGAACACGGTATCCTGTTCCTCGGCATCATCACAATCCAGCGACAGGCTGAAGTTGTTGCCGGGCTGCAGCTTATACGGCGTCATCGACATCGTATCCGATGCCATGAGCCGCAAGTTCCCCTTTACCATGCGCGCATGCAGCACGCGGCCCGCGTCTTCCGGCGCACATGGTCCCTGCGATGCGTCCATAATGTCGACCGGCGCATCCAGGGCGGTTGCGTAGAAGGTCATAGCCTCGCGGCAGTTGCCATCGAAGGTCAGATAGGTGTTGAGCGATCGCATTCGCGTTCTCCTGTGTTCCATCTAGTCAGTCCATGGAAGAAGAATGCATGCCGGCGTGGCGCGTCAACATGAATCGCACCGATGCCTGTCATGGAGCCGTTCAGGCTCGCCGTGACAGGCATGGATGCGAACAGCAGCAATCAGGCGTCGCGCTTGGCCCGAGACGCAACCATGTGGTCGTTGAACTGCTTTAGAAAACCGTCGATCTCGCCGTTCTTTTCCGCAAAGCGCAACATCTTCACGCGCTCCACCAGGATTTCTGTCGCATCCGGTTGCGATTGCAGCAACTGCATCGTCTCGGCCAGGTACTCGTCCAGCGGCATGGCGGCGGGATCGGCTTTTTGTCCGGGGCCCATCAATTCCGTTTGCACGTAGGGCGGAACAATTTCCACGACACCGATCTTCGTTTCCTTCAACTGGTACCGCAGCGATTGCGTGTACGAGTGAATCGCTGCCTTCGTCGCGCAGTAGGTCGGCGTCATGGCGAGCGGCACAAACGCCAGCCCCGACGTGACGGTCAGAATCGTCGCCTCCGGCTGCTGCAGCAATTGGGGCAGCAGCGCGGCGTTCAGCAGCATGGGACCCATCAGGTTGATCGCAACGATTTCTTTGGCTGTCGCCGTGTCTTCCGATTGCAGGTCTTCGATTTTCATAATGCCTGCGCTGTGCAGCACGGCGTTCAGCTTCGGAAAACGCTCGTCCAGGTACTGCGCCGCGTCCGCAATGCTCTTTTCATCGCTCGTATCCAGCCCGACGAATTCCATGCCCGGGTTCGCCTTTATCGTCTCGCGCAGCACACCCTGCCGCCGGCCCGCGATCACGACCGTGTTTCCCAGCTTGTGAAACGCCTCGGCCAAACCGCGGCCAATGCCTGTGCCGCCGCCCGTCACCAGAATCGTATTGCCCGTCATCTTCATGCAGGTTCAGACGCAATGCATGCGGCCGGCGTCGCTTTTTGTTTTGAAAGGCAGCGGCGCAGAGCGGGGCTTAGTCGCTGTATGAGCGCAGACGCGCGGGGATGGAGTCCTCTGTCAGGTCGTGGCCGCACTGCACGCAATAGGCGTCCGTAATGTGCACGCCGCGAAAGCACTGGCCGCAGACGGGCGCCATCTGGAACTGGCACTGCGGGCAAAAGTGGAAGCCGTCGGCAAGCTCCGTGCGGCAGCTTGGGCAGCGCGTCATGACCGGCTGGCGCAGCAGGAAGTACACGATGGCACCGATGCCGCCGGGCATCACCAGTGCCATCAGCATCCAGATGCCCGGGCTCATGTTGCGGCGCTTTACGTCGCGGCTGATGTACCCGATCAGCAGCACATAGCTCGCCAGCGCTGTGCCCCAGCTATAGCTGAACAGCCAGCGCATCGCATCGGAGCCACGATGCGCCGGCGGTGGCAGCTCATGGTGAAACAGGAACTGCACCCCGATAAACATGACGATCGACAGTGCGACCGACCACCATGGAATCAGGCTCAATTCGTTCTCCTGCTTCTCCACATCCGGACGCACATTGGTGTCGAAGCCCCAGTTCACCGGCCCACCTCATCGTTTCTGCGGTCGCGCGACCGGCGGAACATGACGGTGCCCAGCGCAACGGCGCTGATGGGCAGAAACCACAGGAACAACACAGAACCGGGACCGTCCGTATCGATTGCAGGCATCGAGAGCAGCTTGCTTGCCTGTTCCTCCAGTTCACTGCCGACCGTACCGAAACCGAGGGCGCTGCCGCTGAAGACCGTCCATGCCGCATAGCTCAGCATGAGAAGAAGCACACTGCAGATGGCCAGCGGAACCACAAGCCCGCGCGCGTTGCTGCGCCGCGCCTGCATCTTCTCGGCACGTTCCCGCACCACGCGATGGGTACGGTTTACGATCGCGGCACGTGCGTTTGCGCCGGCACTCCGACTGCTGCCCGACAGCAACTCTGCCGTATCTTCATCCATCCACGCCAGGTTTTCCCCAGGCACAAACTCGTTCGAAGCTGTCATGAGCGGACCACCTCCGTTTCAGAACCCGCAGAGCGCGACGCGCGGACCTTCTCCAGCTCCGGTTTCAGCGCCGCAAGACCGCGATACAGCCGAGACTTGACCGTGCTGAGTGGCGATCGCGTCACGCTGGCGATTTCTTCCAGGGGCAACTCCTCATGGAAGCGCAGCACCAGCACCTCGCGATAGGCAGGGTGCAACCGCAAGAGCACGGCGGCGACTTCCGCGGCATTCTCGCGGGTGCGGAACTGCTCGTAGGGCGACGGGCCGTCCGCGGCGATCTCGAATGGGCGCTCATCCTCCCCGGGGTCCTGCATTGCGTCCAGGGAGGCCATCGTTTTTTTGCGCGACAGGTCGATCACCAGGTTGCGTGCGATCGTAAACAGCCACGTGTCGAAGCGGGCCTTGCCGTTGAACTGCGCGCCGCGCATCAGAACGCGAATCCACGTTTCCTGAAACAGGTCTTCCGCGGTTTCGCGGCGGCCGGTCAGAAAGGTAAGATAGCGCATCAGGCGGTGCTGGTAGGTGTCGATCAGCCGATCGAGCAGCGCCGCGTCCCGGCGCTTCAAGCCATGGGCGATCGCGGCATTTTCCGCGGCGGTCGCTTCCGCCAGCGCGGCCGCGTTGGCACCACCCGCAGCGGCAAAATGTGCGGTGGAGGCATTTCCGTTCATGGAAAAGGTCGTGGCTGAGGACACACCAGCACTGACGGCTCTTCCTGAGGAAAAGACGCGGCCAACCCGCGAAATTTGTGCGCTCGGCATCGGAGCCCGACTCCCACTGGAAACACGCTCGTTTGTTCGTCCGCCAAAGTATACGTCCGGCCGCATCGAAACCGTACACTGAAGCGATGGAAGTTCTGTTTGGCGTGCACCCCGTGACTGAAGCGGTACGCACGCGACCCGCCGATCTCGATCATGTCGCTCTGCAAAGCGGTGGCAGTGCCCGGCTGTCGGCGCTTGCGGACCTTTGCCGTGCGAGCCGCATCCGGGTATCGTCGGCGTCGCGCGACGAGCTTGCCCGCATGGCGCGGAACGAAACGCACGGCGGTGCCGTCGCCTTTTTGCGTGAACGCAGAGCGCTGACGCTGGAAGACCT
>CBAAAH010000055.1:0-11244 GCA_964658865.1 uncultured Granulicella sp. | reverse complement strand
CTGCCGCAGCATGCGCCACGCCCAAACGGGCGCGCTCAGCGTCAGCACGCCGGCCAGCGCAAGGCTGTACAGCAGCATCATGCTGCCTGGCCGCAGGCACGCAGGGTTGTCGGCAAAGGCACCTGCGGCGCGGCTTGTCTGGAGGAGCGCATGCCGTGATTTTAATGTCGCCCGCAAATCGGAGCGTAACGGACGATCGCAGCCGCGGTGGCAGCCCGGCCACCATTTCATGCCAGGCGGAAGGGCGTGTCGGGCAATTGCCTCGTGCCGTTCTTAGGCTGCCTTGAGCCGTTCTTCGGCAAAACGCGGATATCGTGGGCTTAGGCGTGTCCGTTTACAGCGCGCGCACCAGTCGCAGCGGCAACATCAACATTGCGCCGACCAGCGCAAGCACGCCGTTTACCGCCACGCCCACCACGCGAAACGGCAGCAGTACCAGCCACACCAAGGGGTACAGGACCAACGCCAGCAGCGCGGCGGGCCAGCAAACGACAAGCAACACGCACAAGAGCAGCAGTTTCAGCATGGTAGTTCCGTCTCCTGCGGTACGGTACGCACGGCGCGCGCCTCCGGTTCCACTCGGTCATTTTTCGCCAGAGTGGGACGACTCCCTCCCGCGGTGTGGCAACGGCGGCAAACCCCACCGGCGATGCGGCATCTGTTCAGCAGAAGCGGTGTCGTACTACCGCCTGTGTGATCCCCACCATGAAGCTTTTTCTGTCTCTCGCAAAACTTGCCGACCAACTCGCCGATACCTCCAGCAAACTGAAGAAACGCGCGGGCATCGCCGATGCAATCCTTGCCATTCGGCGGCAGGACGATGCCGAAAGCCTGCGCACTGCCGGCCTGTTCGCGCTGTACCTGGCCGGCGCGCCGTTCGCCGAGGCCGATACGCGCAAGCTGAACGTGGGCGGCGCCATGATGTCGCGCGTGGTGCAGGCGCTGACCGAGCCGACCGAGGCGCAGTTTACCGCGGCCTACCGCCGCCACGGCGACATGGGCGGGGCCGCGGAAGATCTGTGGAATGAGGCCGGCCGCGCGCCCGCGGCGTCGCTCACGCTTGCTGAAATCCAGACTGCCTTTGCCGCCATCGCGGATGCGAGAACAACCGCCATCCGCCAATCGCTGCTTACGGATTTGCTGCGGCGCGCGACCGCCGTGGAAGCGAAGTACCTCATCAAGCTGGTGCTGGGCGACATGCGCATCGGCGTGAAGCAGGCGCTTATTGAAGAAGCCGTCGCCGTCGCCAGTGGGCAGCCGGTGGAGGCGGTACGCCACGCAGTGATGCTGCAGGCCGACCTGCCGGACGCTGTTGCCATGGCGTTTGAAGGCCGCCTGGCCGAGGCGCGCATGCGGCTGTTTCACCCGCTCGGTTTCATGCTGGCTTCGCCGGTCGACACGCCGGAGGAGGCGGTCAAGCGCTTCGCCGCGGCACCGGCTCAGGCTGCGATTTCGGTCGAGCCTGAGGATATGGCGGACCCCCTGTCTCAAACGCGAGGCATGGGGGACCCGGAGTCTGTGGAAGAGGCAGTCGAGCACGCGCTGGAGGCGGGCGAGGAGCAAGCCGTGCACCTGGAGGCGCAGATTGAGGACAAGTTCGACGGCATGCGCGTGCAGTTGCATTGCGGGGACGCGTCGCACCCTGGCCGCGTGGCGCTGTACTCGCGCAATCGCGAAGACGTGACAGCCAGTTATCCCGAGCTGTGCGAAGCCTTCAGCCGCGTCTCGGCAACGGTGCTGCAGGATGGCGGCGGTGGCCTGATTCTGGACGGCGAGGTCCTGGCGTGGGATGTCGCCGGGCAGCGCGCGCTGCCGTTCGCCGTGTTGAGCCCGCGCATTGGCCGCAAGAACGTGACGAACGAGATGCGGTCCGCAACTCCTGTGGTGTTGGTTGCGTTCGACGTTCTGTGCGTCGACGGCGCGCTGGTGCTGGACAGGCCGCTGCGGGAGCGCCGCGCGCTGCTGGAATCGGTGGGGGCAAAGCTGCGGCGGGTCACGTGTTCGCCGTTGGTCTTGCCTGCGCCCCTGCCTGCCGGTGGCTTGTTTTCGCCGGATTCCAATGAAAAAAACGCGGGGGAGCAGCGTTTTCTGGTGAGCACGGTCCATCTCGCACGCACCGCTCAGGAGCTGGACCGCGCCTACACCGCCGCGCGCGACCGCGGTAACGAGGGCGTCATGATCAAGGCGTCGGGATCGCTGTACCAGCCCGGCCGGCGCGGCATCAGTTGGGTCAAGCTCAAGCGCACGCTCGACACGCTGGATGTCGTCATCACCGGCGCGGAATACGGCTCCGGCCGCAAGTCGCAGTTCCTTTCGGACTACACCTTTGCCGTGCGCGACGCCGCGGGTGAACTGCGCAACGTAGGCAAGGCCTACAGCGGCGTGACCGATGCCGAGATCGCCGAGCTGACCGAGTGGCTGAAGGCGCATACGCTGGAGGACCACGGTCACTTTCGCACCGTGGAACCGCTCATGATGCTGGAAGTCGCCTTCAACAACATCATGCGCAGCGATCGCCACGCCAGCGGCTTTGCCCTGCGGTTTCCCCGCATCGTGCAGATTCGGCGCGATAAGCCGCTCAGTGAAATCGACACGGTCGCCCGCGTGGAAGAGATCTACCAATCGCAGCCGGACCGGCCGGCGGAAAATCTCGAAGCAGCCGAAACTTCATAGAGACTCTTTCCCCGCTGCCGATCCGAGCTGCCGATAGTTCTTGCCGCATCGCGGGTGCATCCAACCATGTATGGAATTTCGACAGCTTGGCAAAAGTGGTCTGCAGGTACCGGTTCTGTGCTTTGGAACGGGAACGTTCGGCGGCGGCAACGAGTTTTTCAAAACGTGGGGCAGCACCGACGTCGCGGAGGCGCGGGAGCTGATCGACACCTGCATGGACGCGGGCGTGAACTTTTTCGATACCGCCGACGTGTACTCGCAGGGGCTGGCGGAAGAGGTGCTCGGCGAGGCGATCAAGCACCTGCCGCGCGAGGATGTGCTGCTTTCGACCAAGGCCAGCATCGCCTTTGACGGACGGCATGCGCAGAACGCGCAGGAGGCGTCTTCACGCAGGCCGCTGCCCAACGCGGCAAACAGTGTCGGTTCGTCTCGCCTGCACCTGACGCGGCAGGTCGAGGGTTCGCTGAAGCGATTGAAGACCGACTACATCGACGTCTACCACATGCACGTCTACGACGCGCTGACGCCGGTGGAAGAGGTGTTGCATACGCTGGACACGCTGGTGACGCAGGGCAAGATTCGCTACATCGCCTGCAGCAACTACAGCGGCTGGCATCTGCAGCGCGCGTTAGATGTGAGCGAACGATACGGCCGGTCGCGCTTCGTGGCGCACCAGGTGTATTACTCGCTGGTGGGCCGCGATTACGAGTGGGAACTGATGCCGCTGGGCTTGCAGGAAGATGTAGGCGCGCTGGTGTGGAGTCCCCTTGGATGGGGCCGCCTCACCGGCAAAATTCGTCGGAACCAGCCACCCGCTCCCGGCAGCCGTCTGGGCCAGGGCGGCGAGGCCGGCGGTCCTGTCGTCGAAGACGAGTTGCTTTACCGCGTGGTGGACGCGCTGGACAAGCTCGCGGGTGAAACCGGTAAATCCGTCCCGCAGCTTGCACTGAACTGGCTATTGCAAAAGCCTACGATCAGCAGCCTGATCATCGGCGCGCGCAACAAGCAGCAGTTACAGGCGAATCTTACTGCGGCCAACTTCAATCTTACGGCGGAGCAGGTGGCCACGCTGGATGCGGCGAGCGACCGACCGGTGCCGTATCCCTACTGGCATCAGCGGCAGTTCCAGAACCGCAACCCGCTGCCGCCGGCCATGCGTTCCTAGGCAGACGAGCGCGCACCGGGTGGAATCCGGTGCGCAGCTTCTTCTGGCATCATTTTCTTCTTTTAAGAAAAACTCCGTATCGTTTGAAAACACTTGAGCCGATAGGATCACTGACAAGAATTGCCAGAACTCCGGCATCAAGCTTCTTTTCGCGCGCACGAGATCCAGGCGCCGTAAAGACGGCTTACCGTTGATCCTGTTATGTTATGACCTCTCTTCCACCTCGATCTTTCCGTGGAGTTTCGGTTATGTCTCAAGTGTGTCTCCAGTGCAATCGCGCGGCGTTGCGTCGATCTTCGCGCCGCGGCTTTGCGGAAAACTTTGTGTATTCCCTGCTGGGGTACTATCCGTGGCGGTGCGGCTACTGCAAAGAGCGAACGATGCTGCGCGACAGAGGTGCCGACGGCGAACGCGTGAAGGACCGGCAGCATCCGGCGAAACGCTAGTCTTCGACCGGTCGGCCCGTTGCGGCTATGCTGGACGCATGCCGCAACTTGCCGTGAAACGCCTTCATGCCAGTGCCGTCCTGCCCCGCTATGCGCACACCGGACCATTCGGCGATCTTGCCGCAGACCTGTTCAGTGTTGCGGATGTGGAGCTTGCCGGGGGGGCGACGGTGCTCGTCTCTACCGGTCTGGCGCTTGCCTTGCCGGAAGGGTATGGCGCGCTGATCGAGGATCGCAGCGGCCTTGCCGTGCGCGGCATCACTACGCTGGCGGGCGTGATCGATACCGGGTATCGCGGCGAATTGAAAGTCGTTCTGCTGAATACCGCGGCAACTCCGGTGCAGTTGCCGGCTGGGAGCCGCGTGGCGCAACTGCGGCTCGTGCAGCGCATCGAAGCGACCTTCATTGAGGTTGAGGATTTGGATGCAACGATGCGCAATGAGGGTGGTTTCGGCTCGACCGGGGTGTAAGGACGATCGCTAGTTGACGGCTGTTTCAGCCGTGCCGAACTGTTGCACGATGCGGCGAATGCCCTCCGCGCTGATCTCCATCACCACATCGGTGCCGGGGTTGATGACTAGGCCAAGGTCGGCGTCGAGCGGCTCCAGGAACGGCAGAACGTCGACCATCATGCAGTAGCCGGCAAGGTTGCGCAGAGCTTCTGCACGTTCCACCGTCGTAAAGGCGGCGACAAAACTTTTGCCTTCCTTGTCCAGCACCACGGCGCGAATTTCACTGACGTTGCCGTGCGGGTCGCGTTGCGTCGGGATGGCGAGCTTGCCGGCAACCAGGGTGCGCAACACTTCCGCGCTGGGCAGGGTTCCGGCGTGCGCGGCGCGGATCGCGCTTTCCAGCAGGCTGCCCTGCGGCGCCTCCGGCAGTGTAGTGATGACTTCAGCCATGGACTCTGTGATGCGCCTGTCGAGACTTCGGCTGGCCTGCGCGCATCGAAAGCACCATGAAGCTTTCTGACGTGCGCACGCTTGGTCGGTCCGGTCTGGTGGTCAGCCCCATGGCTCTGGGGGCGATGACGTTCGGCAACCCGCGCTGGGGATCGGCGGACGACGCAACGTCGAAGTCCGTTTTCGACGCGTATCTCGACGCAGGCGGCAACTTCATCGACACCGCCGATGTGTATGCCAAGGGCCGTAGCGAGGAACTGGTGGGGGAGTTTATCGCGGAAGGCAACCTGCGCGACCGGCTGGTACTGGCAACCAAATTCACCTTCAACGCCGAACCCGGCAACCCCAACGCCGGCGGTAATGGCCGTAAAAACATGCACCGCGCGCTTGAGGGTTCGCTGCGCAGGTTGCGCACCGATTATGTCGACCTGTACTGGATGCACGCGTGGGACCAGGTGACGCCGGTCGAGGAGGCGCTGCAGTCCATGGGCGACCTGGTACGCGCAGGGAAGATTCGCTATTTCGCGCTGAGCGACGTACCCGCCTGGTACGCCACGCAGATGGCGACACTGGCCCGCGCGCACAACGTTCCCGGCCCAATCGCGCTGCAAATGCCGTATTCGCTGGCGGAGCGCAGCATCGAGCGTGAGCACGTGCCCATGGCGCTGCAGCTTGGCCTGGGAATCGTACCGTGGGGCGCGCTGCAGGCCGGCCTCCTGACGGGCAAGTACACCCGCGAGGCCGACGGAACGGTGAACTCCGGAGGTGGCCGGCTCGATCTGAACCTGCCAAGTTTTCAGGTATTTACCGAGCAAAACTGGCGCGCCCTAGACGTGTTGCGCGGTGTTGCGGGCGAAGCGGGCCTGCCGCTGAGCCAGGTCGCCATGGCCTGGGTGCTGGCGCAACCGGGCATCACCGCGCCGATTCTGGGTGTGAGCAAGCTGGCGCAACTGGCGGACAACCTCGCCGCGCTGAAGGTCTCGCTGACCGCCGAACATCTGCAACGGCTGGACGAGGGAACGACGTTGAACGGCGGTGCCATGGACCGGTTTTTCAAGCCGGCGATGCGGCCTGCGGTCTTCGGCGGCGGCACGGTGCAGGGCTGGGGCGAGTAACCGCGATGAAAGATCGGTAACCATCGGCTGCACCAACGGTGTACAGCAGAGACCCGGCGCAACGTGCGACACTAACGAGGTGAGCCAGCCCACAGCCATCCCCCAAGAGGCAGAGGTCGCAGGCGCGCCTCTCACCTCCGCCATCGCCGCCACCGCACCGCCGGAGCCGATCGCGGCCACGGGCGCGCAACTTGCCGCCGTGCTGAAGACGCATAACCTCACCGATGACGAATATGCGCTGATTCTGCAGGCACTCGGACGCACGCCGTCGCTTACCGAGTTGGGCATTTACAGCGTCATGTGGAGCGAACACTGCTCATATAAGTCGAGTAAGGTGCACCTGAAGCGGTTGCCGACAAAGGGAACGCGCCTCACCGGACCGGGTTCCGTCATGCAGGGCCCGGGCGAGAACGCGGGCATTATCGACGTGGGCGACGGCTGGGCCTGTGCCTTCAAGATCGAGTCGCACAACCACCCCAGCTACATCGAGCCATACCAGGGCGCGGCCACCGGCGTCGGCGGCATTTTGCGCGATATTTTCACCATGGGCGCGCGGCCCATGGCGGTAATGGATTCGCTTCGCTTCGGGCCACTGGTGCCGGAGCCAAGTGAAACCGCGAAAGTAAAAAGTGGAGAGAATGCTGCAGCAGCTTCCGTTCCTGCGTTTGCCGGTGTCACCGAAGACACCTCGGAAGAAGCCGATGGAGCAGTTTCCGCCATTCCATCCGACGGCATCGACTACGCGAAAAACCGCTCCGTGATGGAGGGCGTCGTCCACGGCGTTGCCGGTTACGGCAACTGCTTCGGCGTGCCGAACGTCGGAGGGGAAACGCGCTTCGAAGCCTGCTACAGCGGCAATCCGTTGCTCAATGCGTTCGCCCTCGGCCTGGTGCGGCACGACGAAATCTTCTATGCCAAGGCCACAGGCATCGGCAACCCGGTGATCTATGTCGGTGCGAAGACGGGCCGCGACGGCATTCACGGTGCGACCATGGCCAGCGAAGAGTTTACGGAAGGCAGCGAGCAGAAGCGGCCCAACGTGCAGATGGGCGATCCGTTCCTGGAAAAGCTGCTGCTCGAAGCCTGCCTGGAAGCGATGAAGACCGGCGCGGTCGCCGGCATCCAGGACATGGGTGCGGCCGGCCTTACCTGCAGCATCTGCGAGATGGGCGCGCGCGGCGAGGTCGGTCTGGACGTGGAACTGAACCGCGTCCCCCAACGCGACAGCGGCATGACCAGCTACGAAATCATGCTGAGCGAATCGCAGGAGCGCATGCTGCTGGTCGCCCACGCGGGCCGCGAGCAAGAGGTGCTGGACGTGTTCGTGAAGTGGGGCCTGGATGCCGCGGTCGTCGGCACCGTGATCCCGGAAAATCGCATGCGCATCCGCCACGGCGGCGTGCTGGTCGCCGACCTGTCGAACACCTCGCTGACCGATGACGCGCCACTGTACAACCGCCCGATCGGTACGTGGAAGGCACCCGTTCCGCTCGACCCGCCCGCATGGGTGCTGGAAGAGTTGAAGAAACCGCGTGACTACACCGCCGACCTGAAGAAGCTGCTCGCCAGCGCCAATATCTGCGACAAGCGCCACATCTTCGAGCAGTACGACAGCATGGTGCAGACCAACACGGTGCAGGGCCCCGGCTGCGAAGCCGGCGTCATCCGCATCAAGGGCACGGGCAGCCGCGTCGAAGATTCATCGAAGACCGGGGCCGCCAAGCCCGAACGCGGCCTCGCCATGGCGCTCGCGGGCAATGGCCGCTGGACGTACCTGAACCCGAAACTCGGCGCAATGCACGCGGTTGCGGAGGCCGCGCGCAAGGTCGCCTGCACCGGCGCAACCCCGGTCGCCGCGACCAACTGCCTAAACTTCGGCAACCCCATGAAACCCGAAATTATGGCGCAGCTCACCGAAGCCATCGACGGCATCGCCGAAGCCTGCACTGCGCTCGGCACGCCCATCACCGGCGGCAACGTCTCGCTCTACAACGAGACCAAAGGCGAAGGCATTTACCCGACGCCGGTCATCGGCATCGTCGGCATTCTGGACGACGTGACGAAGGCCGTGCCGAATAGTTTTCAACAACAAGATGATTTAATTGCACTCTTCTCTCCATACTGCGCTGAATGGGACGAAGATAAGGATCGTTGGCTCCACGAACAATCTCTTGGTTCGTCTGCATTTGCCCAAGTAGTCGTGGGCGCAAGCTGGGGAACAGTGCCGGGCATTTTTCCCGAGTATGATCGCAAAGCCAATGATGCCGTCGCCGAACTTGCAAATTTAGGCCTGCTAAGTTCCGCGAGCGATGTTTCTGACGGAGGATTTACAGTTGCTATCGCAAAGGCGTGCTTCGCATCCGGTATTTCCGCGCGTATCACAGACCTACATTACAGGGACTCGAAAACAACCAGCCTCTTTAATGAAGAAGCTTGCCAGTTTGTTCTGACTTTTCCTCAGTCTGCGCTGCACAAGATTCAAGGGGTTTTACAAGCTCGAGGTCTCGGCGGTCTCCACGTATGCGGCCGTACTGGAGGAGATCTGTTCGAGGTCAAATGGCAGGGTGAAACTCTGATCGCGACGACACTAAAGGAGCTACAGCCAGCGTGGTCATCCTCTCTAGAAGAGCAGCTTGATGTTGAGCTGGTGTTGGCATGAGCGAAGAAGCCGTTGAGTTCACCGACGACGACTTATCTGAATCCGACCTGCCCATCTTTGTAGACCTGCTCGACCTGAACGATGTGGACGCTGGCTTTCTGAAACGCATCGAGCCAACATTTTTCCCGATCACAGTGAGGGAGATCGCCTGACAATGAATTCTCCTCTTTTTTCAGAACAATTCGACGAGCAAGAGGCCGACGGCCACTTTGACAAGCTGCGCGAAGAGTGCGGCGTCATGGCGATTTACAACCATGCGGACGCAGCGCGGCTGACGTATTGGGGTCTGTATTCGCTGCAGCACCGCGGCCAGGAATCGGGCGGCATTGCGACGGCGGATGGCGAAGAGATTCACGACCTGAAGGGCATGGGCCTGGTGTCGGAAATCTTCACCGATCCGGTGCTGGCAAAGCTGCCGGGGTCGATGGCCATCGGGCACACGCGGTACTCCACGACGGGCGACTCGGCGCTGCTGAACGCGCAGCCGATTAAGGTCGAATCGACCAAGGGCCTGATTGCGATTGCGCACAACGGCAACCTGGTGAACCTGGGCACGGCGCGCGAGCGGCTGGAGCGCGACGGCGCCATCTTCCAGACCACGTCGGATTCCGAGATCATTGTGCAGTTGATCGCGCACTCCGCGCACACCACGCTGGTGGATTGCATCGCGGATTCGCTGTCGCAGGTCGATGGTGCGTTCAGCATCGTGATGATGACGCGCAACCGCATCTTCGCCGCGCGCGATCCGCATGGCTTCCGGCCGTTGAGCATGGGCCGCATTCCCGGCGTGGATGGCGCGCCGGATACGTTCGTCTTTGCCAGCGAAACCTGCGCCTTCGACCTGTTGCACGCTAGGTACGAGCGCGACGTGGAGCCGGGTGAACTGGTGATGGTCAGCGAAGACGGCGTGACCTCGCGCTACTTCAACCGTGAGGTCAAGCAGTCGAGCTGCGTCTTCGAGCATGTGTACTTTGCGCGGCCAGATTCGAAGATTTTTGGCCGATGGGTGCAGAAGAGCCGCGACGAGATGGGGCGCCAGCTTGCGCGCGAAAGCGGCGTTCCGGCGGACGTGATCGTGCCCGTGCCGGACAGCGGCGTGACGGCCGCGATCGGGTATGCTGCCGAATCCGGCATCCCGTTCAACTTCGGGCTAATCCGCAACCACTACGTCGGTCGAACGTTCATTCAGCCGGAGCAGCGGGTGCGCGACTTCGGCGTGCGCATGAAGCTGAATCCGGTGCGTGCGCTGCTGGAAGGCAAGCGCGTCATCCTGATTGACGATTCGATCATTCGCGGCACGACCTCGCGCAAGATCGTGCGCATGGTGCGCGCTGCGGGGGCGGCAGAGGTTCATCTGCGCATCAGTTGCCCGCCCACGATTTCGCCCTGCTTTTACGGGGTCGACACACCGCACAAGCGTGAGCTGATCGCGGCAAACAACTCGCTTGAGGGTATTCGCGAATACATCGAGGCGGATTCGCTGGCATACCTGTCGCTGGACGGTCTGCTGCACAGTTGCACCACCGACGACCCGAAGCCGAATACCTATTGCACCGCCTGCTACACCGGCGTATACCCCACGCAATGGGTGGATGTGGAAGAGATTTTGCCGGCCATGGCTTAGGTCGTTTCATAAGAGACGATCGGCGATTTCGCCGCATGAGCGCAACATGGAATGAGGGCTTCAGCGGCGGAGGATCAATGGTTCATTGGTTGCAGCCAAAATGCGCGGGTGCCTGCTTTTATCTGTGCGGCTGGAGTCTTCCTTGAAACCTGGCAAAGTTGTTGTGTCGCGCCTTCAGCGGTTGATGGTTGTGTGTCCTCTTCCTGAGCCTTCGGCCCAGGCTGTAGTGTTACGGGCCTTCGGCCCTGAAGCAGGATCACTACACCGATAAAAACTGCTCGGAAAGCCGCTGAACAACCAGCGCGAACCTCTATGGGGATACACCCTGGACCGGCCGGAACGCCGCCGGCATTACCTTTGTGCGTTGCAGCACCTTGCGTGCCAGGCCGGTGAGTGGCAGCGTGTGCAGGCCGCTTACCGGCTCCCACTGCAGTTCCGTTGGCGTCGCGGTGTCGCCTGGTTCCTCGGATTGCATGCGTTCGCGCACCTCCGCTTCGGCTTCCACGGCAAACACTTCCACGTAGTAATTGGTGCCGACGATAGCGTGGCGCAGACGCAGGCGTGGTGCGCTCTGCGGTGGTGTTTGCAACGGGGGCAGTTCCAGCATGCCCGGCATCAGTGAGAGCGTCGTGGCGCGGCGGTGCAGCAGCACCTCCGTCG
>CBAAAH010000054.1:0-11250 GCA_964658865.1 uncultured Granulicella sp. | reverse complement strand
CAATTCGGGAACGGCACCCGGTCCGAATCGCGAAACGCCACAATCAACTCCCGACCCGCGACCGTCGCTGTAGTAATGCCTCGACCAATCCTTCCAGCGCCACCGGATCGCCGTACCATTCGATCGGAACCTGCTCGGCAATCGCAAACAACGCATCCGCCTCCATGCCTTCCACGCGTGAAAGCCAGGGCTCGAAACTGTTCCATCCCGTCACCGTTTCATACACCCGGTTGCGCGGATATACCCCACGCAGCGGCGTATCCGGAAACGTCCAGCTATTCGCATGAAAGCAAAAGCCCTGGTCGATAAATGTCGCCCGATACTTCCGTTCCCGCGGCTTGCGCGCAAACACCGCCTGCCGCCCGTTCGTATTGCCCGTCCACTTATCCAGGCACAGCATCCCGGCAAATTCCGCGACGTTTCTCACTTCAGGCAGCATCTCCTCCGGCAGGTAATCCACCACCTGTCCCGGCATCAACCCGCCCACAAACGCCGACCCAAACTGCAATCCCTCGCTGCACCGGCTACGTTCGCCGCGCCCTGCATCCACCCACATCTCCGGGGAGTTGGCAATCAGCCATCCACTCACCTCCATCACGTCCGTCTGCGGCACCGTCAGGCCCACGGCCTCGGCCAGCCGCGTCGCGATGAACTCATTCGCCAGCACCCGCTCGCCCTGCGGATTGTTGCGGAACTTCACCACCCACAGCCGGCCATCCGCGCCCAGCATCATCTGGCTCTGCGCACCGCCGCGCATCCGTCGAATCGCCTGTACCGCCAACACCGCCATACCCCGCAGCATACGACACCGCAGCCGGCGTACAGCGGCATACCCCACGCCTCGCGGTTGAGACGTGGGGTATGCCGCACCGCTCAACCCCGCCGCACCGCATGGGCAATCGCCATCGCCAGCACCAGGTCGTCGTGCGACCCCGCAACCGCCTCCGTCCGCCCGCCATCCTTCACCACAAAACTGCGACACTCTTCCAGTAAGCGCGTACTCAAAAACAGCTCCGGCTTCGTCGCCAGCAGCACGCCCAGGGCCGCCAGCATCTCCGGCCGGCTCTGCGACGTGGTCAGGAAGCCATCCTGCCCATCCGCACCCACATGCATCCGCAAACCGCGCTCATTGCCCAGAAACGCCAGCACTGCCGCGCCATGGTTGTTCCGCTCCACCACAATCAGGGCGTCGCCAAACTCACGCGCCAGCTCCGCCACCCGTCCGGCAAACATCCTCGGCGCAAGCCGGCACTGCAATTCCGCACACTGCACTCCGGTCGCCGCATCCACAATCTGCGCCGTGCTGTAGTCACCTTCCGCGCCGCCGCCCGCCGGGTCCGCCGCCAGCACATAGGTCCGCCCATGAACCGGCGGCAGCCAGATCGCCAACGTTTTATTCCATCGCAACTCAATCGGCGTCGGCACTTCCAGCAGCCTCGCCGTCAACACCGCCGCCTCAAACACGCACGTCCCGCTCTCCCGAAAGCAGGTCACCGCATCTTCCGCAAACTCCTGGGTTGCCATCGGCCCAAACCGCTCCCGCAACTCCCGCCGATAGCCAATCTGCTCCATCGTCAACCCCTGCACCGCACACAGCGCTAGCTCTTCGTCCGTCAGATCCGCGGCCGTCGCACCGCGATATGCCGGCTCCATCCACCACGGAAAGAAGTGCCGCACCGCACCCCGCCGCTCGGCCGTCCGCCACTCGTTGAAGAAGCACCCATACGCCCCGTTCGGTGTGCTCTCCAGCACCAGCTCACCGTCCGGCACCAGCGCCGCGCGCAACCCGGCAAGTATGTCCACCGCATCGCCCTGCCACCGTGCTACCTCGCTGCAGTGCAGGTTCGTCATCGTCATGCCGCGGCCCGCATTGGGCTCCGCCGCACTTACGATTCGTATCTCCGAATCGATCTTCGGAAAGCTCATCTCCGACTTGTTACTCCGGCCGCGCTTGGCGTTGTTCTCGCGCAGCGGCTCGGGCAGGTTCTCCCACATCCGCTGCACCATCCGAAACAGGCCGACCGCCGCCTCCTTCGTATGCGCTACCTGCACCGTCACGGTTCCCGGCACCAGAATCGTCTTCAGCAAAAAGCGCCCGGCAATCAATGTGCTCAGCCCCATCTGCCGCGCCTTCAGCACAACGTTCTCGCGCCCACGCCGTTCCTCAAAGGCACGTTGCGCCGTGTTCGCCACCAGCGGCACCACCTTGCCACGCCGGTCGCGCACCTGCAGCAGTTGCTCCGCCAGCGCAACGGTCGACTCCGGCAACAGCAGTGGCGCGTCCGGCTCGTACTCTTTCCAATCCGTCATGCCTCATCCCAACCTCGTCATCCTTCCCGCCGTCGCTAATACGAAATGCCGGCGCCCATCGCCTCCCACGTCGCCGTGTCGGCAAAATACTGCGCCTGCCACCGCGTGCACTGGCTTGCCGTCGTCGACGCGCCGGTAAAGCCCCTCATGTTGCTCGCCGGCGTAAAGGTGTAGCCACCCGTACTGTTCTGGCAAAGCCGCAGCGTTACCACGGGCGTGCCGACCGGTGCGGCCCAGGTCGGCGCGTAGTTCGCCGCCAGGTTTACCGTAATCACCTGCGCGGTCGTCGGCAGCGCCGTCGTTGCACTGGTGACTGTCGAGGTCGCACCCGACACGACCGACTGCGACTGCACGTTCTGCGCGGCCAGCACACCGCTCGGGTACAGCACCGCACCCGACGTCGTCGGGCAGCCGTTTGCCACCGTCGATCCGCCATAGGTCGTCACCCCGGTGGCGCCACCCGGAGCCCAGAAGCATACCCGGCCATCCTTCGTCGCCTCCCACGGAAAGCGCGACATCGTGGCATCGAACGCACCGAACACCGTCCCGGAGCCGGCGATGCCGCTGCCGAACGCCAGCAGCGGATAGTAGCTGTTGCCGCCATACGCCTGCAGCCCCGCAATGCCCGCGCTACCACTCGGATTGTTGCTGGTCATCGCTGTAATGTTGGGCGCGGTTCCCGTCACGGCCATCGTCATGCTGCTGGTAATGCCGGCAACGCTCAGCGAAGCGATCGCCGCGTTCGGCACCGTGAGCGTGCTGCTCTGCTGGTTCCAGACAAACGTGCCATCGCACCGCACATACCCCTTGCCGGCGGTAAACGTCACGCACCCCACCGTCTGCTGGCCCGGCAATGCCGATCCCGCGGACGCCGCTGCATTGTCCAGACCCTGCGACTCCATCTGCAAAAAGTCGCGTGTATCCTGCCACCGCCAGCCCAGCGTTCCGTCATGGCTCACCGCCACCGTTGCGCGGCTGCGTGTGGCGGTCCCAAACGCGTTGGGCACCGCAACGGTCGTCCCCACCGCCGTCGGCAATTCGATCGCATTCGCCTCCAGCAACCCCATCGTCTGGGCACCGGCGTTGTTGAAGTGCAGGTTATCCGCCGCCGCATAACTCGGCTGAATGTTGTGCAACGATCCCGCCGCTCCGCCCGTCCGGTACTGCCCGATCGCTGCCGTCACCTGGTCACCGATCCAGACGCATGCCGTCTGCGCCTGGCAAAACGACTTCAGCGCCGCGTTCAGCGCATCGCCGCCGTAACTCGTGTTCGCCCAGGCGGCTTCCGTCGTGTAACCGGAAGGCTCCACGCCCGTCATCACCACCTTTTGCACGCCCGCGGCAATCGCCTGGTTGTACATCGACGTATAGTTCGCCAGCGACGTAGCCGTAGGCAACGGAAAACGCCGAGTCGTTGATCGTCCCGCTGATCACCAGCACTGCCGGCTTCAGCGCCAGCGCCGTCGGCAAGGCCTGGTTCAACTGCGTCGTCGACGTCGATCCTGTAATGCCAAGATTGGCAAATGTATACCCCAGCGTCCGCGCCGCCCACGCAATCGGCTGGTTGCTCAGGTCGATTAAACTCGTCCCGGTACCTGCTGTGCTGTAGTTCGTCTGCGCCCCCACGGGAAACGCATAGTTGCCCGCCGCCTGCAGGTAGTTGCCGCTGAACGGGATGCCCTGCATCTTTGAGTCGCCCATGCCCACGATCACCGGCCCTTTCGCCAGGTACACCTCGATCGGCGCGTTCTGGACCGCGCTATACGTCGCGCCGTTTGTGCCGCCGACAAAGTCCTCGGTCGACGTCATCTGTGCTCCACTCGCCGCATACGTCGGGTAAGTCGCCGCCGGGTAAGCCGTGGATGAAGAAAACGGCGTCGCGCCCGAAAAGCTGCCGACGATGTACATCCCCGGGTAGTCGCCCGCCTGCGCATTGCAACTCGGCGAAAGCGAAAACGTATTCGTCGCGCCGTTGGTCACCGCGTTCAACAGGTTCTGCGACCGGCACACCAGGTTGAACGTCCCCGACGCATTGACCCGCCACAGCTCGAAATACAGTGCCGTCGCCCCGGTTGTGGTGCCGACGTACGTCTTCACCTGCGTCACCGCGCCCGTCGTCAGCAGCCGCGCGCCGTTCGTAATGTTCGCCATCCGATAACTCGTCGCACCGCTCGCCGGCCCAATCGGCGTGCCCGCAGCCGTCATCGCACTGACGCTGAACGGAGCCACCTTGATCGGCCCCACTGCCGCAACATACGGTGCCGCCACTGCCGGTGCCTGCACGCCCGCGGCGTTGTAACTCGTCATCGTCCCCGGCGCTCCCATGGGCAGTTTCGCCCCCGTCAGCGCAGGTACCTGCGCCAGCGGCAACGTCCCGCTGGTAATGTTCGTGGCATTCGTCGTGTCGGTCGTTGCGCTGTTCGCCGGCGTCACGCCGTTGATCTTTGTGCACACCACCGCACCCGTCGCGCTGGTCGTGCAATCGCCGCTCATCGGCGCAACCAGTCCAGACGTCTGCGCCTGCGTCACCATCATGCCAAACAAGAAAGGCAGCCCCATGGCTGCCAACACGTACTCCATTGCCGATCGATCGAATCGCTTCGTCACTGATTCACCGCCCCCGGATTCAACAGCGTCACACCGTCCGTATCCACCACAAGTTCCTGCACAAAATACCTGCCGCTCTGCGCATACACCGCGCTTCCCGACGACGCGCTGCTCGCAAAGCCGCCATGCACCGCGCCCGGCCATGCCACCGTGTAACCGCCCGCGCCGCCCACCTGGAACACCAGGTAGATCCGCTGGCCCGCGCTCAACCCGCTGAATGTCATGCCCGTCACGTTGCCCGTCCACGTAAAGTGGATCGTCGCGCTCGCGCATCCCACCGCAAACGCCGGCGTCGCGCTGTACGCCACCGTCGCAGAGCAGGAGCCAAGCGTCGCCGGTAAACGCGCCGCGTTCAGCACGCCGCTGGTAATGTTCGCCGCGTTCGTCGTGTCGGTCGTTGCACTCGCCGCCAGGCCACTCACATCGCCAGCACTCAAAACAACCGCACCCGTCCGTCCCGCCACCGACTTCACCGAAGCCGCGCTCGCCGCGCCTGTGGCCGTCACAAATCCGGCATCGTTGGTCAACTGCGACGTTGCTGTGGGTACCGTCGGTGCATTCACCAGGTCCGCATAGCTGCCGCTCGTTGCCACCTTTGCCAGGGTTGCACTCGTCGTCGGCACCACGCCCGTCAGCGCCGCGCGCGCAATCGCCTGGTCCACATACTGCTTGCTCACCGTCTGCTGCGCCACGCTCGACGGCAACACCGTCGTCTTCACCGCGTTCAGCGTCACTGGCGTCGCACTTACCGGCACCGCCCAGTACTCCTGCGTCACCGTCCCATCGTTCAGGTGATACACCGCCGTATAAAACGTGCCGATCGGCGAAGCCCCACCGTTCGGCGCCAGCGATACACGCAGCGCACCGTTCGCGCCCAGCGTCACACTCGTCGTTCCCTTTTGAACGCTCACACCGGTCGCCGTCACAAACGGCGGCCAGCTTAGCAGCACCGTACCCTGCGCCGCCTGCCCATTCGCATACTGCACCATATCCGCAATCGCTGTCGTCGCCACACTCTGCGCGATCGCAGCCACCGGCATCAGCAACGCCGACCCCAACAGCACACCGCTCACACCGGTAATACGGCCTGCCGTTCGCGCGGCGAAGCGTTCCGTCGCCGTCACGGCAAGTCCGGCAAACCCGACGACCGTGCGCATCCCTTCCAGCCGAAACTTGTCTCTCGCCCTCAAGCGCATCTCCTCTCAACCTCAAACCCTTCGTTCGCGCGGCGGCAGCGCGCAACCGGCAGTTCCGGTCCGGGCAACAAAAAAGCCGAGTCTCAAAAGACTCGGTCTTACTTACGCCCTGCCCGACACCAAAGCAAAAGGGGAGCCCCGAAGGACTCCCCACACCGCTAAGTTGCGGCCTCGCTCACCGACGCATTTACTGCGTTTTACGAAAACATCCAGCGCCGCTTTCGCTTTGATCTCGCCTATTCAGAATAACAAACCGACAGGAAATAGAGTGCCAACTATTTTAAGCGAGATAACATCATTAAAATGAAACAGTTGCAGGGAGTCCGAAGCATTTCCCCTCTTGACGGCAATTTCACCGGATCCGCTTTTTATCGAGAACAGGTTGCTCCGACTTACTCCCCGCGCATAAGTCAGCGCAAAACAGGAGACCTCCGAAGAGGTCTCCCGTCCACACCGGCGCTAACTCGCTGCACTTCCGCTGACTTGCTGCTCTTGCCTGTACTCCACGGCAACCTCACCCTCTTCCGGATCGAGGCACCGCACCGGCATCTTCAACCCCGGCGTTTTGTCCATCAGCCCTCGCTTCTGGAAAATCGCCGTTAGTTCGTCGATGGCTTCGTTGTACCGTCGCCTTGTCGACCGCAGACTCCACTTCAGCATGGCCGCCGCCTCACCGAAGGTGTACTCCTGCACGGCAATCCGATGCACCAGCTTCTGCTGTTCCGCGTTCAGCAGCCGCAGGCACTGCTCCACATCGTGGACGAAGATGACCACATCGTCGAACCCGTGCAGCCGGTAGCTCGTCACCTTGCCCCGAAACAGCTCCCGGCCCAGCAACGATGGCACGCGGCCCTTTTGCAGCTTCATGACACTGTACCGCTGCAGCATGGCTTCCGTGTACTTGCGATAGAACGCCGTCTCCGGCGTAATCACCACACGCAGCCCCTGCCGCAGGGTTTCGTTCGGTATCGCTCCCGGCGTTCCCGCCGCGTGCATGGTTGCAACCGCAATCGCCAGGTTCCCATCCATCGCCCAAATCCGCGGCAAAACGGCCTGTGACGACATCCCACTCTTGCTCGGCATCTGAATCAGCTTCAACGTCCACCTCCCACCATCATGACTGCACCCAACGACTCCGCCATGCTCGCGCGGTACCAACGACTTCGGCATCATGCCCGGCTCCCACTTTCACCGGCAGCTTCATCGCCGGTGAAGGTGGGTTCCGGCAAAGCCACCAATGCCATGTCCGCACGCCGTTCCGCTGCTCGCTCCTCCATTGCGGCTCTCGCTTTGTTCACGCACCTGCCGCGTGGTTCCCGCTCCGGCTGCTCTCCCGCCGCAGTTGTGGCAACCACCTCCAGGCGTGTTCCGCACGCACCATGCACCTTGCAAGGGCGCCCCGGGCTTCTCCGCCTGCGCCCTGGCAGGTCGGCCACCAGTGCGCTGCACGTTCTGCAGTACACGCCGGCTTCCGCTCCCGTGCGGACCCACAAGCCGCCGCACCCCTCGCATACCTTCAACTCGCGTCGCAAATACTTCACCTGTCGCTCCAATGCTTCTCCCGGCCTGCCGCTGTACCGTGTCGGTGTTTCGCGGCTTCCGTCTGCTGTGGACCGCTTCCGTGGCGAAGGCTCTCATGGCCTCTTCTGTGTGCCCGTCGGCGTATCCCGTGATCGTCGAATCGACGCCGGCCGGTTACCTGCGTGTCGCAACCGAACTGCGTCTTCGCTCTTCGCCCCTCTCCGCTCGTGTTCCAAACCACCCTTGCCCAACGGAATCCGGGAAGAACCTGCCCGACCCTGAACTGGCGAATCCTCAGGTCCAACCAAGCCGGTGCTTTATCTCCCAACGATTCCGTTTAGATACAGCATCTTGCAATTTGCACGATCCTCGGTGCAGAGGGAATTCCAGCGCTCACTTCTTCGCCTTATATTCGCCTATGCGGGCTGCTTTGTCACCAGAAATTTTCCTTTCGGCACACCCTGTTGAAGGCCGCCTCCAGTCTTTCGCATCGTCCACAATTCCTGCGTCCAATGGAACGGTGAGAGGAAGGATCGCGCATTGCGTAATCGGCAAGCATCTCTTTCGTAACGCCATACGGCGCGTAACTGCCTTTGAAGCCTCGATGCGAGTCCCGCGTCGTCTAACCTGTTTTAAGGAGGACAAGGCCGCTGCAGTCACAATCGTTCCCCAGGTGGCCCTCATCGCTGCGGCCCTTCCTGCTCCAATGCCCGGCCCTGCAACTCGCGGCCGTTCTCTGCCTGCCACTCCTTGCCTCTCCGGCATTGGCTCGCCCCGCGATGAAACACAGCCACGCGATTGCATCGCCGCATTCACGCACAGCGCGCAGTGCCGCAAAACACGCTGTTGCATCCAGTCGCCACAGCCTGGTACACGCGGATCATGGCACCGGCACCGCGAGTCGGTCCTCCCGTTCTCTCGACCGCATGCGAAACTCCCATGGCAGCAGATGGGGCGGCGGTGCAAATACCTATGCGCCTCCGGTCCAACTGCACACCCCGCTGCCGCCTGTGCGCACGCCTTCGGCCACAGGCACCATGCAGGATGCGACTGCAGCCTCGTCGTTGCCCCAGAATACGGACACCGAACCCGTTCTTCTCGACGAGGGCGCCATGCGCACCGTCGGCCAGCAGCTCGCGCACGGCGGCACCGCGCTCCAGTTTCCCGCCGCGTTGCAACACTTCTTCCAGGCGCTCCGCCGGCGCGAGCTGCAGCCTGGCAACGGCACCGTCCGCATCCTGCAGTTCGGCGATTCTCATACCGCGGCAGACATGTTTACCGGCGAGGCCCGTGCCCGCATGCAGGCCCGCTTCGGAGACGGCGGTGTCGGCTTCACGTACGCCGGGCATCCCTTCGCCGGCTACCGTATCCTCGGCTCCGGCCGCGGCCAAAGCGGCTCATGGCAAACGCTCGGCACCCATTTCACGCAGCTCGGCGATGCGGAACTCGGCCTCGGCGGGGTCGCCATCCAGACCGGCCGCGCCGGCGATACCGCGACGCTCGACGCACCCTGCCTCACCCTTCAGGTGCACTACCTGCGCCAGCCCGGCGGCGGCAGCGTGCAACTCACCGACAACGGCGCTCCCGTCCAGACTGTCTCCACCGCAACGGCCGCGACTGACCCGGACGTGACCGGCACCGAAACCGAAACCGGAACCGCCGACGCGTACCCAGCCACAAGTAGCCTGCCCGCAAGTGCGCCCACCAACACCGACAGCCCTTACACTGCCGAGCGCAATCCCTATACCGACCCTCCCGCGCCGCCGGCTACCACTACACCGACCCTGGCAGCGCCCTCCGCTGCCGCCGGAACCCTGAGCTACAACTGCGCGCCCGGGTCGCACCACTTTACGCTCACGTCCCAGGGCGGCCTCGTGCGCCTGCTCGGCACGGTCGCCCTGCAACCCGGAATCACGTGGGAATCCATCGGTATCAACGGCGCGGAAGCGCCGCTGCTGCTTCGCTGGAACCAGGCCATCTTCCGCAGCTATCTCGCCGCCGCCGCACCCGACCTCATCGTGCTCGCCTACGGCACCAACGAGGCCGCCGCTCGCTGGTCCGGTGAGGAATACCGCGCCACCTTTGCCCGCCTCATCGACACGCTGCACCGCACCGCACCCGCGGCATCCATCCTCGTCGTCGGCCCGGCAGACCGCTCACTTGGAACGACAACGACCACGGTCATTGGCCGGGGCCGTCGCGCCCGCCGTATCGCTCATCGGTACTACACGCCGTTCAGCGGAACGGCCCGCATCATCGCCGCCCAGCGAACTGTCTGCGGCACGCACGACTGCGCTTTCTGGGACTGGCAGGCGCGTCAGGGGGGCCTCGGCGCCATGAACCGCTGGGTTGCCGCCGGCTACGCGCAGCCCGACCACACCCACTTCACCGGCACCGGCTACCACGCCCTCGCCGACGCTCTGGTCGCCGACCTGCTCAGCGCCTACAGTGGTTACGGCAATTGATTCGAAACCCGCATCTCATCGACAAACCACGCACGAAAGGTTCTTCCCCATGGACAAGAAACCAGGCATCCTGAAGGTATTGCAGGCCACCGCCGGCAAGCCTATCACTCCCGACGACGACGAGTCCCTCTTCGGCTCCGGCCTGCTCGATAGCTTTGCCCTGCCCGATTTCGTCAGCGGCCTCGAAGCCGAGTTCGGCATCGCCATCCCCGACAGCGATCTCTCCGCGCGCAAGTTCGACACCATCGACAAAGTCGAAACCTACCTTGACGCCAAGGGAAAGTAGCAGCGGCATGGCGACTCTGCCACAGGCCGCGTACCTGCGCGCAACCGGCTCGTGCCTACCCGAGCGCATCGTCTGCAACGCCGAACTCGCACCGCTGGTGGGCGAGACGGCGGAGTGGATCGAGCAGGTCTGCGGCATCGTCCAGCGACGCTACGCCACCCCCGGGCAAACGGTAGTCGATCTGGCTGTCATCGCGGCGGAACAGTGTCTCGCCAATGCCGGCCTTGCCCCGGCGGACTTGGGCATGCTGCTCGTCAGCAGTGGTTCGCCCGACCGCTTCTGCCCCGGCCCTGCATCGTCCATCGCCGCGCGCCTCGGTCTCACAAGCACGCCCGCGCTCGACCTGCCCGTCGGCAGTGCCGGCTCGCTGATCGCGCTCAACCTTGCCATGCGCCTCGCACCCTCTGCCGGTAACATCCTCGTCCTCGGCACAGAAATCATGAGCCGGCGCGTGCAGGCCACGCCGGAGGGTAAGAACACCGCTATCCTCTTCGGTGATGCCGCCGCCGCCGCGGTCATTTCGCCGACCGAAGGCTTCCTGCGCCTGCATGACGCCGTGCTTTACACCGACGGCACCGGCGCCGACATTCTGGCGATGAACGACGGCCTGCTGCACATGGATGGTGGCTCCGTCATTCTGCGCGCCTCGCGCAAGCTGCCCGGCTGCATTCTCGACCTGCTGCAACGGAACGGCCTTACGCCGAACGATGTGCCGCACTACCTGCTGCACCAGGCCAACCTCAACCTGCTCACGAAAGTCGCCGCGACCCTCAAAATTCCGATGGACCGCATGTTCACCAATATCCAGCGTTACGGCAACACCTCGTCTGCATCGCTGCTGCTCGCGCTGGACGAGTGGCACGCG